>CAYXAT010000001.1:0-54684 GCA_964462065.1 uncultured Clostridiaceae bacterium
AATACCGCTGTAAAGGTTTTAACCCTTACAGTGGTATTCTATACAAATATTTTTTATCTGTCAATGATTTTTAATAAAAATAGTTGGCATAATAAAATATTACAGTCTATTAGATTTGTAACCCGGTAATCATAGCAAATATAAAAATCTATATTAATCTTATTGGTAAGTCCGTATAGCAGCAATAAAATGTCATGTTTACATCATTCTGAAAACATAGCCTCTACAAACTTCTCGGGTTGAAAATCCTGCAAATCGTCTATTTTTTCTCCTACGCCGATTAGTTTCACCGGTATACCCAATTCCTCTTTAATAGCTATGATTATACCGCCTTTTGCCGTACCGTCAAGTTTTGTCAGTATAATACCGTTAATATCCGCCGCTTCTTTAAAAGCCTTTGCCTGTGCTATTGCATTTTGACCGGTTGTAGCATCCAAAACCAAAAGAATTTCTTTATGAGCCTCCGGGTATTCTCTGCTAGCAATTCTTATTATCTTCTTCAACTCTTCCATCAGATTTTTTTTATTATGAAGTCTTCCCGCAGTATCGCAGATTACCACATCTGCATTTTTGGACTTGGCAGAGTTTATGGCATCATATATAACTGCCGCCGGATCTGCCCCTTCCTGATGCTTTATCAAATCCGCGTTTATTCTTTTACTCCATACTTCAAGCTGATCAATGGCGGCGGCCCTAAAAGTGTCGGCTGCGGCTATTAATACCTTTTTGCCCGAATTTTTTAATCTGTATGCAATTTTACCGATTGAAGTTGTTTTTCCTACTCCGTTTACACCGATAACAATAATTATCTGTGGGTAAAGGTTGTTAACAGCACTTTCGTCATTACCAAGAATATTAACAATTTCTTGCTTAAGAATAGCAATTATATCTGAAGGCTCTGTTACTTTTTCATCCTTTACTTTGCATTTTATCTTATCAATTACTTTTAAAGTAGTTTCCACACCTATATCCGAAGATATCAGTATTTCTTCCAGCTCGTCGTATATTTCATTATTTATAGTCTTAAACCCTTGAAAAGTATCGTTAATTCTCTTCGTTAGGTTTTTTCTTGTTTTCGAAAGACCGCTTTTTAGTCTCTCGAAAAAACTTGAATTATCCAAAGCTGTATCCTCCGTTCTAACTTACTTTATCTTCTAACTTTACTGACAATAATACAGAAGCCCCCGTATCCTCCATACTTACTCCATATAAGCAATCAGCAGCCTCCATACTTCCTTTTCTGTGGGTTATTATTATAAATTGTAGATCCTTTGAAAGTTCTTTTAAATAATTTGCGTAACGAATGACATTGGTATCATCAAGAGCCGAATCGATTTCATCCAAAACACAAAATGGTATAGGCTTCATTATCAATATGCCGAATAATAAAGCAATTGCCGTAAGCGCCCTCTCGCCACCGGACATCAGCATCAAATTTTGTTGCTTTTTATTAGGCGGCTTTACTATTATATCTATGCCAGATTCCAGTACATTGTCTTTATCATTTAAAACAACCTGAGCCATACCTCCGCCGAAGAGTTTTTTAAACACTTCATTAAAGTTTTTATTTATTATTTCAAATTCATTCAAAAATTGGTTCTTCATAAAATCAGTTATTTCTTCGATAATAGTTGTAAGAGAATCCTTAGCGGTTATCAAATCATTAAGTTGAGTCTTTAAAAAACTGTAACGGCTGTTTAACCTTTCATACTCTTCTATTGCACTAACATTTACTGTTCCCAAATCCTTAATTTCCTCTTTTAATTCTTCTATTCTTTTTGTTGATTGGCTTATATTGAATCTATCAATTTTCAAAGATAAGGCCTTATTATAACTCAGTTCGTAGGTATCTAATAATTTATATTCCAAATTTTCAATTTCCATTTCGCTTCTGCTTTTTTGCAAATCAAGCTTATATAAATTGTTTTGTAAATTAGTCGTTTCTATACCACAGTTTTTTATCCTGCTTTCAATAGTTTCAAATAAATCCTGCTGCCTTATTTTATCTTCTTCGGCTGCTTTTAGCTTGCTTTGCACGCTTGATAAATCCTCTTCGATAGATGATATTCTTGCATTTAATTCACTTTCTTTCAATTTGATTTCATTGAAATCATTTTTAGCTTTCTCAACAGATTGTATGTTATTACTAATTTTTTCATCTGCTGAATTTTCATTTATAGCAAGATTATCCAATATTTTTATTGTGGCACTTCTTTGCTGCTTTAGCTCCGCTTCTTTCACTTTCATCCCTGTTAACTTATTGATAAAATCATCTCTTTGGGTTTTTCCCGCTTTAATCTTTTCTTCCAATATTTTTATATAGGCAACTCTTTCATCGTCCTCTTTTTCGATTATTCCTAATTCGCTGCTTTTTTCATCAATTATACTGCAGTGGCCATCTTTTTCTTTTTCTAATTCCTCGATATCTTTATTGTTTATTTCTATTCTGGATTCTAATAAATCCAACTCGTTTTCAAGATAATTTTTTTCATTTTTTTTATTTGAGATATTTATATTTAATTCCTGTAATTTTTCCGTTATTTCCATAATCTTATCATTTAAAATATGACTTTCATTCTTCCGCCCGATCAAATCGTGATCGGCCTTTTCAAATTCTTTCAAAATGATATCATATTCTTTTTTTAACTTGCTCAGTCGATTTTTTCTTGTCAATACAGAGCCGGTATATGTTGATTTGCTACCACCGGTAATAGCACCGCCTACACTTATTACATCACCTTCCAAGGTTACAGTTTTAATTTCATAATTAATAATCCTGCCTAATTTTATCGCCGTATTTATATTATCAACAACAGCAATACGCCCCAGCAAATAATAAAAAATACTATTGAATTTAGCATCATATTTAACCAGATCAGAGGCAACACCTATGAATCCGGGTATTTTTAGCTTTCTCAGCTCATTAGGGCTTATTTGCCGGGGTTTAATGGCACTCAAGGGTAAGAATGTGGCCCTACCCATATTATTCGATTTTAGGTAATCAATCAATCTTTTGGCGTCTTCCTCATAATCGGTAACAATATTTTGCATAGCCATACCTAATGCCGCCTCTATCGCTGAGGAATAAGCCTCAGGGACTGTAATAAGTTCACCTACAACCCCCCTGTACCCTTTTACAATATTTTTTATGCTATTTTGTCTCGTGAGTATGTTTTTTATTGTTTTATTATAACCATCGTATTCTTTTGACATTTCTTCCATGAGCTTCAGCCTTGAATAAATGTTTTCTTTGTTTAATTTTATATTTGTCAAAAGCTCTTCGCCTTTATTAACTTGGTTTTTCTTTTGCTCATTTTCACTGTTTAGCAATAATGCCGTTTCTTTTTTCTTATCTATCTCTTCCTTTATTCTTTTTGTTTCAATCTCAATTTGATTTTTTATATTAAGCTTTTCTTCATATTGCTTTTTAAATGAATCAATTTCTATATTTAATTGGCTGATTCTATTGTTCAAATTTTTTATTGTCTCATTACAGACACTTATTCTGTTTCTTTTTTCAGACTGTTTGCTTAAAAAATCTATATGTTTCTCTTTATATACTTCTATGTTATTTTCCATTTCAATTATAATTGAATACTTTTCGTTGTATTCGGATTCCATAGTTTTTATAGTGTCATTTATAACTGCTATTTTATTTTCAAGCAAATCATGCTCTGTTTTATTTTTTTCTGTTTCAGATATAATCTTCTCTTTTTCATCAATTGCTTCTTTATTTTCCTCATAAAGTTTTTTTAATAAAGATTCAATGTATATCGTACGTTCTTTAGAGAAACTCAATTCACTTTCATTTTTATCCTTTAAATTGATAAGCTCATATATTTTTTGATTTAAATTACTGCAATTTAGGTCGAATTTCTTTATTTCGGCTTTGCTTTGATTAAGCTCATCCTCAAGTTTTGTTAAGTGCTTTCTATTATTTTCGATATATGTATTTAAAGACTCAATCTCTCTTATTTGGCTTTTTAGCTTATTATTGCTTTTATCAATATTTGTGACAATTAGATTAACATCCAATACCTTTAATTCATGCAATAGTTTCTGATATGTTTTGGTTATTTTAGCCTGTTCAAATAACGGTTCTAATTGATTCTCTATTTCTTGCAGGATATCTTTTATCCTGATAATGTTTTGTTCAGTATGTTCCATCTTTTTTTCGGCTTCCAGTTTTCTGTATTTATATTTTGATATACCCGCTGCTTCTTCAAAAATTGCTCTTCGATCATCTGACTTATTGCTTAGTATTTCATCTATTTTACCTTGTCCGATAATTGAATAACCGTCTTTCCCAACACCTGTGTCCAAAAACATTTCTGTAATATCTTTCAGCCTACATTGAGCTTTATTAATATAATACTCACTTTCACCGGAGCGAAACATTCTCCTCGTAATGCTGATTTCATTAAAATCCAAATCAATTCCTTTATCACTATTTTCAATAATTAGAGTCACTTCGGCAAAACCTGCAGCTTTCATTTTTTCACTGCCGGAGAATATGATATCCTCCATTTTGCTGCCTCTAAGGGTCTTTACGCTTTGCTCCCCGATAACCCATCTTATAGCATCGGCAATATTACTTTTACCACTGCCGTTAGGTCCAACAATAGCATTAATTCCGCCGGTGAAGCTTAATTCAATTTTACCTAAAAATGACTTAAAGCCATTTATTTCGAGTTGTTTTAAATACATAGCTAACCCATCCTATCCTGAAAATAAAAACTGTTTTTTCGTATAACCTATATTATTTCAATGATTTATAATAATCCTTTCTCGTGATTGTGATTAAATTATTATCAATACCAACTGAAACAGAATCTTTTTCTATACAATCCGGTTTAAATGAAAATTTAAAATTGGGATACTTTTTATTTAAAAAGTGTAAATTTGATTTTTTTTGGCCTATAACGTTTGAATAATCAAGAGGGTTGAAATATATATACACATCGGAATATAACCCTGAGTTACATGAATCCAGAACTGAAATTATCATGTCTTTGTATATTTCGGAATCCACTAATTGCCTAAAAGAAGGATGATACGGTCCTGCTACTATGCTTTTTCCCGGTTGTATTTCAACTGTAGGCTGAAGTCCTATACGGATAACATAAATAGAATTGCTCTCAAGGATAATAAGCATATCTTTACATATATCTACAGCCTCTTCAAGCCTTAGAGGAATGTATTTATCCATTTCATACATTTTTTCCATATATGTATCTTTAATAACCAATGAGGGATAGATTCTTGAAAAGTCGGGTTTTAATTCTACGATTTTTCTTGCAGTATCCAAGCATTTGTCTTTATTGTCTCCCGGCAATCCAACCATTAACTGTGTCCCTACAATAAACCCCTCTTCTTTTAATAGCTTGACAGCATTTATCGTATCAGAGATTTCATGCCCTCTGCCGCTATTTTTAAGAACTTCTTCATCCATAGTTTGAACCCCTAATTCTACTATGGAGGCTCCGTATTTTTTAAGATTCAACAAAATATCTTTATTGATATAATCAGGCCTTGTCGATAATCTGATTGCATTTATATCTCCGTTTCTTAAGTATTTATTTGCAACCGATAAATATATGTTTTGTTCTTCAACGGGTATGGCGGTGAAGCTTCCACCGAAGAAAGCAATTTCTACATTCGCGCCGCCCACTTTTATTGTTTCCAGACAACTTTTAATAATATTATCTATATCTTTTGAAGTGAGATCTTTAACTTGCCCCGTTATCCTATTCTGATTACAAAAAATGCAATTATACGGACAGCCTTTGTGAGGGACAAAAATTGGAACTATAAAATTCTTTTTACTCATCTAATAACCTCATATTATCTATTGCGTTTTTTGCTGCAGCTTGTTGCGCATCTTTTTTGCTGTTGCCTTTACCGGTGCCTACGACCTTGCCACCCAATAACAGCGCCATGGAAAACTTTTTTAAATGATCCGGCCCTGTTTCTGATGTCTGCAGATATTTTATAGGACCTAGGTTATTTTTTTGTGAATATTCCTGAAAAAAAGATTTATAATCGTTAAATATTTTATTATCAATAGATGATTCTATAATATCTTTCATTATTGAAAGAACAAACTTTTCAGCCGATAAAAAACCACCATCTAAATAAACAGATGCGATTAACGCTTCCATAGCATCTGCGAGGATTGAGACTCTTTCCCTTCCACCGGTATTCTCTTCACCTTTACTCATATAAATGTATGTACCTAAATCTATTGAGGCGGCGGCACCGGCCAAAGACTGTTCACAGACAATATTTGCCCGTGCTCTGGTAAGCTGCCCCTCAGTCATATCTGTTATATTATTGAATAGATGCAAAGAGATAATCAGGCTGAGTATTGAATCGCCTAAAAACTCCATCCGTTCGTTATGCTGAAAATTGATTTCTTGACCGTTTCCAAACGAACTGTGTGTCATGGCTGTATTTAAAAACACTATATTTTTAAAACGATAGCCGATTATTCTTTCCAGTTCATGCAAATCCTTTTTTCTTTTATCATTCATCCGGAAGATTATCCCTTTCATTATAGTTGGTTTTCTATTAATAAGTATATCAACTAACAATATTTTTTCAATACTAAAGAGGCATTATGGCCACCAAACCCAAATGAATTTGACATAGCGTAGGATACACCGACACTTTTCTTTTTATTTAATAAAAAAAAGTCCCGTTTCTCGGGACGTAAAAACTTAATAACATTCTAATATATACCCTATTCAACAAGAATTTAGCAAACGGAACAATATATTTCTATCTTTTTTATAATTGCCGAAACTTTAAAGATATTTCGGGCTTTACTTGCTTAATTAGATGCAGTAACACCTGTTTAACTATTTTTTATGTAATCTACTACATCACCCACAGTTACTAATTTTTCAGCTTCTTCATCGGGTATTTCTATATCAAATTCTTCTTCTAAAGCCATAAGAAGCTCAACAATATCAAGCGAATCTGCCCCTAAATCCTCGATGAAGGAAGACTCCATTGTTACTTCTTCAGGTTCTATTCCTAATTGTTCGGAAATTTTTTCTTGTACTTTTTCAAAAATCATAAGCCTCACCTCCCCTCTGAGATTATATAATGATAATATTACATTACTATTCCTCCGTCAATATTAATTATATGCCCTGTTATTTAGTATGAATATGAATCTGCTGAAAAAGCACACCGTTTTGCAATATCTTCAGGTGTCCCCAATCTTTTTAATGTTTTGATATAAAGGTAATACTTTGTAATACCTGCATTATTTACTAATATATCTATGCCATCAAATCCTTTTAATACTTTTTCAACAAAATTTTCTATTTCATTAGATTTCGTGGCATCTGTTCTTATGGCAGAGCCACAGAAACAACTCTTTTATTTCATCGAAACGTCAATTAATGGCAGTTTCACAAGTTAATTTGTTCCGTTCTCATTGATTTCTTTTATAATCAGATCTATGCAATTATTATCATGCAAGAGTTTCGCTTGGCGGATTGCATTTTTTATAGCCTTTTTGTCGGAACTTCCATGAGCCTTAATCATTATCCCGTTAATGCCTAAAAAAGGGGCACCTCCATACTCTTTATAATCAAATCTTTTCTTCAATCCTATCAAACTGTCTTTTATCAAAAGGGCGCCTATCTTAGATTTGGTTGACTTAGTGATTTCCTCTTTTATCATATCCATAATTCCTTGTGCCATTCCTTCAGTATTTTTGAGAACTATATTCCCTACAAACCCGTCACAAACACACACATCACAAATACCGTTTATTATGTCTCTTGCTTCTATATTGCCTATGAAATTTATATTACAGTTTTTTAATAGTGCAAAACTCTGCTTCGTCAATTCGTTGCCTTTGCCTTCCTCCGTGCCGTTATTTAAAAGTCCGATTCTCGGTGAAGCGATCCCTGCTACTTTTTCCATATAGATTGAACCCATTTGGGCAAATTGGAGAATATTTTTAGGTTTACAATCTACATTTGCCCCTGCATCGATAAGCATAAATCCACCTTTCATTGAAGGCAAAACAGGAGACAAGGCCGGTCTATCGATACCTTTGATTCTTCCGACCCGTAAAAGGGAACCGGCCAGAAAGGCACCTGTACTGCCGGCAGAAAGAAAAGCATCACAAACTTTTTCTTTAACTAAATTCAGTCCTAATACCATAGAAGAATCTTTCTTCCTTCTTATAGCACTGACAGGGTTCTCTTCGTTCCCAATTACTTCTGTTGCTTCAATAATATGTATCTTTGAGTTTTTTGTGTTTTCTCCTAAAATATTTAATATTCCATCTTTTTGGCCTACCAAATAAACGTCTATACCAAATTCGGCTATAGCATCCAAACAGCCTTCAATGACAGCTTTCGGTGCATTATCACCGCCCATTGCATCTATTGCGATTCTCACATTTTCCCCTCCTTAATATAAAACGAAGCAAATATAAACTTTCCTTTAAAGGTCATAGTTACCTCCCATTAGTGCAAGGTTTAATACCAAGTATTATATAATAATATACATTTTTAATAATCTGTCAATAGAAGAATAAAAAGTAACAGCGACTTTGCGCTGTTACTTTTTATTCCTCAACTTTTATAACCGTTCTATCTTTGTAATACCCACAAGACTTACATACTCTGTGGGGTAATTTGGGTTCATGGCACTTTGGGCATGAAACCAGACCCGGTAAAGCAAGTTTCCAATTAGCCCTTCTTTTATCTCTTCTTGACTTTGAAATTTTTCCTTTAGGTAAAGCCATTTAAGTAAGCACCTCCTTATTCCTTCTCAAGCAAACTTTTTAAAATCTCCAGACGCGGATCAACTTCATCTATTACACAATCACATTGCAATAGATTCCTATTGATACCACAAATATGACATAACCCTTTGCAATCCTCTGCACACAGCGGTTTCATGGAAATTTGGCTAATAATTTCATCTAATACTATATCATCTATTTCTATCGCATCTCCGGTAAGTATAGATAAATCTTTATCTTCTTCTTGATAATCCTTCCCAAAAACATAGTTTGCAGATATATCTATCAATTCTTCGTAAGGATTCAAACACCTTGAACAAATCCTTTTTATTGAGGTTTTAATACTTATTTGCATATGAATCTTACCTTCGTAGTTGACTACATGGCCGGATACATTAACTGGTTGTGTAATTTCAATTGACTCACCGCTAAACTCAATCTTGTTCTCGCTCATAGACTCACTAAAAAGGAAAGTCTTTTTTTCCCCTTCATTTGCCTTTACTGCAGCTAAATCTATTTTCATATTACCACCCTCAATAATTAACGAATTTTATTATACAAATCAAAGTGTGCTTTGTCAAGAATATTACTTTAGCCCTTTATTTTATCAAGGATTCTGTATCTTTGGCTATCATTAATTCTTCATTCGTTGGAATAAGAAGTATTTTTGCCTTGGAGTCATCCGTAGAAATTATAGATTCTTTCCCTCTTATATTATTCTTATCCTTATCAATTACTAATCCTAAAAATTCAAGCCCATCACAAATACTTTCTCTCATGGTTATTGAGTTTTCTCCCAAGCCTGCAGTAAATACAACCGCATCTATTCCACCCATAACCGCAGCATAGGAACCAATGTATTTTTTAACTTTGTGGGCGAACACCTCCAAAGAAAGAGCAGCTCTCTTATTTCCTTCCGCAGCGGCATTTTCTATATCTCTAAAGTCACTGCTTACACCTGAAATACCTAAAACACCGGATTTTTTATTTAATACATTGTTCATCCCTGTTATATCCAAATCATCCTTTTCCATTAAGAATCCACAAATAGCCGGATCAATATCCCCGCATCTTGTACCCATAGCTAAACCTTCCAAAGGCGTGAAGCCCATACTTGTATCAACTGATTTCCCATTTTTAACAGCTGTAATGCTGGCTCCGTTACCTAAATGGCAAGTGACTATTTTAAGTTCTTCAATATTTTTACCTAAAATTGCTGCAGCTCTCTCAGCTACATATTTATGGGATGTTCCATGGAATCCATATCTTCTCACGCCGTATTTTGTGTAATACTCATAAGGCAAAGCATATATATAAGCATAAGGAAGCATCGTTTGATGGAAAGCCGTATCAAATACTCCTACCATTTTCACGTCGGGCATCAGTTCTTTACATGCTTCGATTCCCAAGATATTGGGTGGGTTATGTAATGGTGCTAAATCAATACATTCTTTTAGTGCATTCATTACTTCATCATTTATAACAACGGAATAAGCAAACTTCTCCCCGGCATGAACGACCCTGTGACCGACAGCACTGATTTCATCCATGCTTTTTATTACACCATACTCTTTGTTTGTTAAAGCATCAATAACTGTTTTCAGCGCTTCCTTATGACTTGGCATCTCTTCTTCAATTGTGATTTTCTTCCCGTTATTAGGTTGGTGATTCAATACAGAACCCTGAATGCCGATTCTTTCTGCTAAACCTTTTGCGATTACCTCCTGTGTCTCCATATCTATCAACTGGTACTTTAAAGATGAACTGCCACAGTTGACAACGAAAATTCTCATTTTTTAACCTCCTCTTAATGTTACAAGTTATTAATAATGCTATTATATTTTTCTATATAAAAATACTTTTTCCTCCTTTTTGTATTTTTATTTTTACTGTGTCAAATTTTTGATATACTAAAGTAGAGTTCATTATCTTATATATAAAAAAGGAGCAATCCAATAATGAGTGTAACAGGAATTATTTCGGAATACAACCCTTTTCATAACGGACATAAATACAACTTGAAAATGGCAAGAAATAATACCGGAAGCGACTGTATTATTTCTATCATGAGCGGCAGCTTTTTACAAAGAGGTGAACCTGCTATCTTTGACAAGTGGTCCAGGGCAAAAGCAGCTGTTTCGGAAGGTGTGGATTTGGTCATTGAACTACCTGTAATCTATTCTTGCCAACCGGCCGAAAACTTTGCTTACGGTGCCGTAAAGATTCTGAACTCACTTGGTATAGTTGATTATTTATGTTTCGGCAGCGAAAGTGGAAATATAAACGAATTGATGTTGATTTCAGACACTTTATTGAATGAGCCCATATCGTTTAAAAACAGTATTAAAAAAAGTATGAATCAAGGTATATCGTATCCAAAAGCAATCAGCGAGGCAATAAAAGACAGTCTAGGGCTTAATATTGCATACCCTAATAATATCTTGGGAATAGAATATCTAAAGGCAATATCAAAATTAAAAAGCGATATTAAACCGGTTACCATAAAAAGAATAAAAAATGATTACAATGAAACCTCTATTACCGGTTCTGTTTCCAGTGCAACAGCGATAAGAGAAGAAATGAAATTAAACGGACTCAACCAAAATGTATGCCTTAATATACCCGAAAAATCATTGAAGATTATAAGTGAAAACACGAATAATAGATATGGCCCTGTTTATTTTGAAGATTTTAGCGACTTAATATTTTACCAGCTGAGAAAATCCGGTCCAGCGGAATTGTCAAAACTGCCTTATTTTAAAGAAGGAATTGAATACAGGTTAAAATCAAAAAGTAACGAAACCTCTAATCTGAATGAATTAATAGAATCTGTAAAATCAAAAAGATACACAAGAACTTATTTGCAGCGTATTCTTTGCTATGTTTTACTGGGAATAACAAAAAGCGATGTTCTATTGTCTAAAAACAGCAATTCGCAATCTTATGCCAGAGTCCTTGCATTTAATAAAAAGGGCAGGGAATTGCTAAGGGAAATGAAAAAGCATTCCTCATATCCAATTATCACTAAGACTTCAAATTTTAGAACCAAAGAACGCTTTGTAAACAGGATGTTGGCTTTAGATACTTTATCAACAGATATTTATAATATGGCTGTAAAAAACCCTGATTATAAAAAGCCTAAACAGGACTATCTGAAATCTCCATATTATATCGATGATTCTGAAAACGTATGTATAAATAAGTCTGTGTTTTTAGAATAGTACGTATAGATTTATATAACTTAAATATAATGTATAAAGTTTATATTTGAGTGATAATATGAAGAAAAACAAATTCTTTACATTGATAAACCCTATTATTTTCCTGACATTGGCAGTATGCATTATAATTTATCCTGAAAATGCTTTTAAATCATCCTTAGCCGGTCTGAATCTCTGGTATAATTCAGTTTGCCCGGCTCTTTTACCTTTTTTTATATGTGTTGACATTCTGATAAGCCTTGGTGTAATAAGCTTTTTTGGCGAGATTTTCCAACCTTTAATGAGTTGTCTATTCAATATACCCGGAGAAGGCGCCTTTGCTTTTATAATGAGCATATCTTCAGGTTATCCGGTAGGAGCAAAAATAGTTTCCCATTTAAGAAAAAATAGGTCTTGTACAAAGGTGGAAGGTCAAAGAATGTTAAGCCTCTGCAGTACATCGGGCCCCCTTTTTATAATCGGTGCAGTTTCAATAGGTATTTTAAAAAACCCATATATAGCCTCGACTCTTTTGTGCTCACATTATCTTTCCGCAATCACTATTGGCTTACTAATGAGATTTTATAAATATAATGAAAAAAGTGATAAAGAATTTTATCGTAAGAATCCCTTCAATTCCTTATTTGAGCACTTAAGAAATAATAAAAAACCATTAGGACAAATATTTGCTGAATCTATAATAAATTCAGTGAATCTTATACTAATGGTTGGTGGATACATAATTATATTTTCTGTTTTTACAGACATCATCCGACAAACAAAAATCTTAAATCTTTTAGCGAGCTCGATTAAAATAATATTTCCAAAGATTTATATAAATCCTAATACTTTTACAGCCTTTTTTACAGGATTTTTGGAGGTTACAAACGGTGTAAAAGCCAGTGCAATTCTTGAAATATCCTGGGTAGTTAAAGCCGCATTAGTAAGCTTTTTCATTGGATTTGGAGGTTTATCCGTCAATGCTCAGGTATCCGGATTAATACATGATACTGATATAGACTTTAAGCTTTACCTAATTGTAAAAATAGTGCAAGGTGTCATTGCATCTGTTTATTCAGCTCTATTGCTAAAGTTCTCTATATTTACTCCTGTATTTAGCAACTTGCTAAAATCTGTTTATGCTAACCCTTTGCCAATTGTTATTTTGAAAACAGCCGTAAACCTATTTTTTGCATCATTTGTTTTTCTAGTTATACTAACATTTTTAATACTTCTATATAGACTGAAGAATAAAAAGGTTTAGTTCACTTTTATTTAAGGATCAATGGTCAATTATCTTTTACGATTCTTCAATTCTTCTCTGTTGTTCTTTATAATTATAGAAATATTTTCAACTCTTGTACCAAGTTCAGCAAGTAAATCATCAGCATATGCTTTTGCGCCTAATCTGATTTTTTTGGCGTCTTGTTGAGCCGACTGTATAATCTCTCTGGCTTGCTCATTTGCTTTTTTTGTTATTTCGTTTTCATCAATCATTTCTTTTATTCTTCTGTCTGCTTCTATTTTATACATTTCTGCTTCTTTTTGCGCCTCGGTCAATATTTTTTTTCTGTCTTCCATGCTGTTATGTATTCTTTCTTCACATTCCATTTTGATGTTTTCTGCTTCCTTTTTTGCCTCTATTAATATCTTTTGTCTTTCTTCTTTAATCCATTGTGCTTGCTTTAACTCATCGGGCATTTTTATCCTGACATCTTTTATAATTTCCAATAACTCTTCTTTATTTACCATGACTTTTGAGGATAAAGGGATATTTGAAGATTTTTCAACTATATTTTCAAGAGCATCTAATAATAAAAGCACCTCCATAATTACTACCTCCTATTAAACTTTTTTAAAATTTCTCTTTCAACCGAGTGTGGTATAAGTCCTTTTATGCATCCGCCAAACCTTGCAACTTCTTTAACAAGGCTAGAGCTTAAGTAAGAGTATTCACTGTTTGTCATCATAAATATAGTTTCAATTCTCGAGTTTAATTTTCTATTCATAAGTGCCATTTGGAATTCGTATTCAAAATCCGATACAGCTCTAAGTCCTTTAACTATCGTAGTCGCTTTATTTTTCTTCATAAAATCGATTAAAAGCCCTTCAAAGCTATCTACTTCCACATTTTCCATATGCGAACAACTTTCTTCTATCATTTTCATTCTTTCTTCCACAGTAAATAATGGTGTTTTGTTAGTATTTATCAATACACCTACAATGAGCTTGTCAAATAAATAAGATGCCCTTTCAATGATATCAAGATGTCCGTTTGTAATCGGATCGAAACTGCCGGGGTAAACACATATCCCCATTTTATTCCTCCTTATAAAGTCCGTTTAGCGTAAAATAATAATGTTGTGTTACCGTATATCTTCTTTTTAATCAATTTATAATAATCTATATAATCCTCTATCTCTCCTTTTGAGTCCTGTTCGATTATTATAACCCCCGCATCGGACAAAATATTTTTTTCATATATTTTTTTGATGGCTTCTATATAAAAACCGCTTTTATACGGCGGGTCCATAAAAATAAAATCAAACCTTTTACCTCTATCCGCCAATTTAAAAATAGCATTTAAATAGTCTGTGTTATATACCTCTACGTTTTCTAATAAACCTAAGGATTTAAGATTGTTTTTTAAAACTTTTATGCTTTCCTTTTTTGAATCTACGAAGATTACTTCCGAAGCTCCCCTGCTGTATGCTTCTATGCCTACACCACCACTACCGGCAAACAAATCTAAAAAACTGGAACCACAGATTGTATCATGCATTATACTGAATAAAGCCTCCCTGACCCTGTCGGAAGTCGGCCTTATGCCCGGTGCTTCTATTTTTTCAAGCTTCCTTCCCTTATAAATTCCTGAAATAATTCTCAAAAAAAGCACCCCTTAGAAGAAATTATCAATCATTAATCATTCACAATAATTGCATAAAAATTTTTAAAATGCAAAGGCTATTAGCAGGGATAGTAGTTATATACTATATTTCCCCATAGAGCTCTTCCTTCAATTTCTCCTCTCCCTATACCGGTGAACAGCTCACCGGTATTTAATTATGTACTAGTTTAAAGCTAATTCCTGTATCATTTTTTCAAATCTGCTGTTTAATGTCGTAATCATTTTATTATATGCCTTGTCCCCTGCATTACTTTTATTGTACATAAATTCAACGGCATTCTTTGAGGTCTTGATTATTTCGAAATCATTTAAAACATCTAATATCTTAAATTCGGGCATACCATGCTGTCTTATTCCCAAAATTTCACCGCTGCCTCTCAATTCAAGATCCTTTTCCGCTAATATAAAACCGTCATTTGTTTTTGTCATCAATTTAAGTCTTTCTACTGCTACTTCAGACCTTGAATCCGACACCAGTATGCAGTAAGACTGATGTATTCCTCTTCCTACTCGACCTCTCAATTGATGTAATTGCGCAAGCCCAAACCTTTCAGCATTTTCAATAACCATAATTGTTGCATTGGGAATGTTTATTCCAACTTCAATTACTGTTGTAGAAACTATAATGTTAGTTTTACCGCTTTTAAAGCTTTCCATAACTTTATCTTTTTCGTCATTTTTCATTTTACCATAAAGCAGTTCTATTTTGTACTTTTTAAAGAAATTTGAACTCAAAAAATCATAATATTGTTTTGCCGATAATAATTCAAGTTTTTCATTATCCTCCACTAAAGGACAAACAAAAAAAGCTTGTCTGCCTTCATCTAACAAATTCTTAATAAATTTAAACAATCTTTCTTTTTTATCAGAACCGATATAATAAGTTTTTATTTCTTTTCTGTTTGGCGGTAATTCGTCAATTATTGAAATATCCAAATCACCGTATATTACTAACGAAAGGGTCCTGGGAATAGGCGTAGCGGACATCACAACAATGTCCGGATTGTTACCTTTTGATTTTATTATGCTTCTTTGCCTGACTCCAAATCTATGTTGCTCATCAGTTATAACTAAACCTAAGTTTTCAAATACTACATCTTCATTTAAAAGCGAATGTGTCCCAATTATTATATCAATAGTACCGTTTTTAATTCCTTCAAGTATCTCATTCTTTCTTTTAATCCTTAAATTTCCGGTTATAAGTTCAACATTTATATTTAAATTGCTCAAAGCTATTAAATCGCGAACTGTATAGAAATGTTGTATGGCCAATATTTCTGTAGGTGCCATCATAGCGCTTTGAAATCCGCTTACCGCACAGTTCAACATAGCTAAAAAGCTTATTATAGTCTTGCCTGAACCTACATCACCTTGGATTAATCGGTTCATCGGGCTTCGTTTGTCCATATCATCCAAAACTTCTTCCAGAACCTTATTTTGTGCGCATGTAAGGCTATAGGGAAGCTTTTTAATAAAGTCCAAGACCATGCTCCTGCCCTTAAAAGCAATACCTTTTTCTGTTCCCCTGGCACCTTTTATATGAAATAGCGCCGTTTGAATCAAAAATATCTCTTCGAACTTAAGTCTTCTTTCGGAACTCACAAAATCATTTTTTGATTCGGGAAAATGAATGTTTTTGATTGAGTAGTTTATTTCGGCAAGATTATATTTCTTCCTAAATTCAGGAGGAAATAATTCCGGGAGCTTATTATTAATAAATTCAAGAGCTTTATAAATTGTATTCCTCATTTCCTTTTGACTGATGCCTTTTGTAAGGGGATACTCAGGTACTATTCTCATGGTATGAATCGCATCTTTACTAACCTTTTCATAATCCGGAACCTCTATCTGAACTGTTTTATTCATTAGTACTGCTTTTCCCGAAAAGACCACCATGTCTCCCTGCTTAAACAATGACTTTGCATATCTGTTATTATAAAAAACTATCTCAATTCTTCCGGTATCATCTTCTACGCAATACTTAGTTATTATCAGTCCTTTTCTGCTTCTTAATTCTATAGCTTTTGAAATAATTGTGCCTTTGAAATTATAAAAGTTACCCGGGATTATTTTATTAATTTTAGTAATTTCGGTTTTGTCACTATGGCTCTTTGGAAAGTGATTAAGTATATCATAAATAGTATGAATATTAAGATTTGCAAACAATTTTGCTTTATATGGACCTATACCTTTTAAAATTTGAATATTCTCTGATAAGCATTCCATTAAAACATCTCCGACTTACTCAACCGAAAGTATATAGTAGTATAACGGTTGCCCGCCATAGTGTAATTCTACATCACAATTCCCGTACTTTTCTCCAATTTCACTTGCAAGAATTTCTGCGTCTTCTAATTTAATTTCATCGCCATAATATAGAGTTATAAGGGATGATTCTTCGTCTACCATTAACTCCATAACCTCTTTAATAACTTCTGTAATATCGCTGCCAACAGCCTCTATTTCATTTTCAACTATCCCTATTATATTTCCTTCTTCTATATCAACGCCGTTAAAATTTGAATCTCTTACAGCATAAGTTATTTGTCCGGTTTTTACATCGTTAATTGCATGCTGAATTCTTTTTTCATTATCTTCCGATGTTTTTTCTTGATCAACAGCCATAATTCCTGAAACACCTTGAGGTATTGTTTTTGTCTGGGCTACAATGATGTTTTTGGTTGTTAAATACTTTACCTGTTTTGCGGCAAGTATTATATTCCCGTTATTTGGTAAAACTATTATATTATCAGCATTTACTTTATTAATACTTTTTAGTATATCTTCCGTACTGGGATTCATGGTTTGTCCACCTTCAATAACTTCATCTGCACCTAAATCTTTGAAAATATTTGTAATACCGATACCCATTGCAACGGCAACTATACCTATTTTTTTCTTAATAGCTTTTTTATCTTCTTCATTTATTAAAAGTTCGTTATGTTGCTCCCTCATGTTGTCAATCTTAATACTGGATAAATAGCCAAATTCCATACCTTTTTCTATAATCAACCCGGGATTATTAGTATGAATATGAACTTTTATCAAATTCTCGTCTCCTACAACTATTAGCGAATCACCCATACCCATAATTGCATTTTTATAAAATTCTAGATTCATTGATTTTCCTTTGATAAAGAATTCAGTACAATAACCATATTCTATATCCTCTTCTTCAAACCGTGCCTTTTCTATCGGAGCCTCAGTTTTACCAGGCTCTTCAGCAATCTGTATTATCTTATTAGTTGTCAGATAATACAGCATTCCGTTAAAAATATTTACCAAACCTTTTCCACCGGCATCAACTACATTTGCTTGTTTCAATACAGGCAGCATATCCGGAGTTTTATCCAAAGTTCTATTTGCCTGATTAACAACCTCTTCTAAAAAGCTTATCAAGTCAGTTGTTTTTTCAGCAATCGTCACTCCATATTCTGCGCATTCTCTTATAACTGTCAATATAGTTCCTTCTGTAGGCCTCATGACAGCCTTATATGCAGTTTTAGAGCCCTCTAAAAGGGCATTTGCCAAAGATACGCTATTTATTTTAGCTTCTTTTTTTAATGCCTTGGCAAACCCTCTGAGTATCTGAGACAGTATTACACCTGAATTACCTCTGGCGCCCATCAGCGAGCCATTCGCAGCCAACTCGGAAATTACAGATATACTGTTATCCTTGGCATTATTTATCTCTTTCACCGCAGAACTCATAGTTAAAGACATATTTGTTCCTGTATCCCCATCGGGCACAGGAAATACATTTAAAGAATTTACTAAGTTTTTATTATTTTCTAAATTATTAGCACCGGAAATAAACATATTTTTGAGGAATAAGCCATCTATTGTTCTCATTTGCTGTTCTATCAAATTATGAACCTCCTTAATTAAGCTATACTCTAACTCCATGTACATTTATATTAACTTTTTTAACTTTTAATCCTGTTAAGTTCTCTATTGTGTATTTCACTTTACTGATTATATTATCCGCAACAACAGAAACTCTTGTTCCGAATTCTACGATAACGTACAAATCTATAACTATTTCCTCAGCTTCTGAAGAAACTTTCACTCCTCTGCTGAGGTTCTCTCTCTTTAACAATTCAACAATCCCATCCTTTGCGCTCTTAGAAGCCATCCCGACAATTCCATAACATTCCATGGCTGCTAATCCCGCTAAAGACGCCAATACATCATCTGTTATATTTATTTCACCAAATTGGGTTTTAATTTTGCCGGACATTATATCCCCTCCCCTTTTTAAATATATTCTATATTATATGCGGATTTTCTTCAACTTTTCTTAAATAAAAGTTTGATATAACTGATATGAATTTTACTATACAAATATTGTTAATATTTTTTCTATGGATTATTAATATTAGCTAAAGATTACGTTGCAGAAAGTCTTAGGATCTGTTAATGAAATGGAGGATAAGCGAAATCATTGGCGGCCACAGAAATTGTAATTAAAAAGACCCAACACTCTAACGGGGAAAATTTAATTTCGCCCGTAATAAGCTTACAGATTATTAGACTTTTAAACCAGGAATCGTGGCAAATATAAAAATCTATGTTAAACTTATGGTTATGTCTGTATAATAATAGGAGATTACATTCATTGACTCGTATTGATAAAAAAGATAATGATAGTTGATTTTCATGCTAAACCTGTAAAATCCAATAATTCAGTATAGCATTCTTGGATTTTTACTGACATTCTCTTAAAGTATATGTTTATTAGTCCAAATAATTTGTTTTATATTATTGTAAAATGTATAATACTTATGATAGAATTATAATGTTTTATTTGTTAGTTATGCAACCGAAGGAGGTGTATATATATGGCAAGACATTGTGAAATTTGCGGTAAAGGCATGATTTCCGGTAATAAAGTAAGTCACTCTATGAGGCACAGTCGCAGGAAGTGGCTGCCCAATTTGAGAACAGTTAAGGCTTTGATTAACGGCACACCCAAAAGAATCAGTGTTTGTACACGATGTTTAAGATCCGGTAAAGTTGAAAGAGCGATATAGCTAAGAAAAGCAATTCTTTGGTCTTGACGCTCTATTATAATATTTCTGTAAGCGAGAGTATTATAATAGGGCTTCATCGGATAGTTTTGAGTATCGGCTTATATTTTGTTATCTATTCATTTCAGAAAAAGCGATTAAGATTTTACTGCTTGTTTTAAAAAGCCGGATAAAAAGACATAAGCCAAAGGAAAAATTTAAATCTTGTTAACATTTATATAGATAAATACCCGCCACAATTAAAGCTATTGCCGATAAGAATATCCAGCCGATAATCGGCATAGTAACTGCCAGCAATACACCAAAGCCTACAGATGATATTAACAAGCCACAAATTTTTTTCTTTTTATAGCTCAACTTAATTACCTCCCGTTGCTTACAAAAATAAAGAAAATAAAAAGACCGTTACACTTTATAATATTAGTGCAGCGGTCTTTTTGATACTGTTTATTTTTAATTCCCGAAGGCTTTCATTAAGCGGATAGTTTCGCTTACGTTTGGAGATTTAAATATAGAAGAACCTGCAACAATTATTTCCGCACCGCAATTGATTATTTTTTGTATATTGTTTAATGTAATGCCTCCGTCTACTTGGATTGGTATAGTTTTGTTATGTTTAGACAAAAGCTCTTTAGCAGCAATGATTTTATCGTACATATTTTCTATATAGGTTTGGCCGCCAAATCCCGGGTTTACAGTCATGAGAAGTACCATATCCAAATATTCAATCAAATACTCTATAGTGCATAACGGCGTTGCCGGATTTAAAGCTATACAGGCTTTTATATTATAACTTTTTATTGTTTGTATAAGTCTGTGCAAATGATTCGAAGCTTCGACATGAACAGTTATTATATCAGCCCCGGCCTCGGCAAAGTCCTTTATATATAAATCAGGATTTGTTATCATTAAATGAACGTCAAATGTTAATGATGTAACTGACCTCAGACTTTTAACTACCGGTGCCCCGATTGTTATATTAGGTACAAAATGCCCGTCCATAACATCAATATGCAACATATCAGCCCCGGACTTCTCGACTAAATTAATATCTCTCTCAAGATTTGCAAAATCTGCTGATAGAATTGAGGGAGCAATTTTTATCATATCAATACCTCCTCTTATCTTTGATTTCATTCAACATTTGTATGTAATATTCGTATCTGACTTCATTTATATAACCGTTTTCAACGGCTTCCTTAATTCCGCAATTTGGTTCCCTATCATGAACACAAGATGAAAACTTACATGTTCTATACTCATCAAATTCAGGAAAGTAATATTGAAGTTCTTTTTCCTCTAAGGTTAGCACATCAAAGGAGGAAAAGCCCGGAGTATCGACTACCATACCTCCTGATTTTAATTTGATAAGCTCGGCATGTCTGGTTGTATGGGTTCCTCTTTTTGTTTTATGGCTTATTTTACCTGTTTTTAGTCTTAGGTCAGGACTAATCGCATTTAATAGAGAGGACTTGCCCACACCCGAAGGCCCTGCAAAAACAGATATGTTATCGGATAGAAAACCCCTTAACTCCTCCAGCCCTGTTTTTAAAACCGCACTGGTTTTTATTGCATTATAAGGTATTGTATTTAGCATATTCAATACTGATTCATATTCTTTATCCAAATCTAAATCTATTTTATTAATACATATTAATATTTTTAAACCCAGGTACTCCGTATAGACCAAAAGTTTTTGCAATAAGTCCATGCTTATGTCCGGTTTTTTTGCTGAAATAACGATAATAACTTGTTCAACATTAGCCACTTCAGGTCGAATTAATTCGCTTTTTCTTTCTTTTATATCAATTATATAACCTTGCTCGGTACTTTCGTTTATATCAATTTCGACATAATCTCCTATCATAGGTTTCTTATTATGTAACCTGAATAAACCACGCGCTTTGCATTCATACACTTTATCACCGGAATCTACATAATAAAAGCCGTCTATACCTTTTACTATAATGCCTGATACCATACTTTCCTCCCTTTTAGAACTTATAGGGTGTACTTTCATGAAAACTGTTATTTATATAAACTTCAAACAGTACATTTCCTTTACCGTTTACCTCAATTTTCAAAGGGCTGTCCGAAGATGAATGCGTGTTTTCATATATCAATATGCTCTTATCACTTTCTATCTTAAATACGGTTACCTTCATTCTATCCAAATTCTTCGGTAAATTTATGCTTAAATAGTATAGTTTATCTCCGGATTGTTCTTTTTTGCCCTTACTTACTACAAAATCTATAACACTTTTTTTGCTAATTTCAGTGCCGGCTGTTACACTTTGTTCGATAACAATACCTTTGGCATATTCTTCGCTGTATTCCTCGGTAATACCGCCCCTGATAAGATCAAGCATAATTAATTGTGTTTCTACATCATCCATTTTTTTGCCGATAAAATTATCCAGGAATATTTTTTCGGGACCGCCGCTGATTACATAATCAATTCTTGTTCCTTCATCAACGCTAATACCGGGCGCAATTTTTTGATCTATCACTATTCCGCTGGGGTATTGGCTATATTCCTGCTTAACGTCTCCTTCCTCCAATCCGACACTTTCCAATATAATATCCACTTCATCATAATTTCTGCCAATGATGGGAGGCACGGGTATTTTTCTGGGTCCCTTGCTTATAAATACTGTAACCGGATTGGTAACTTTATTAGATTGATCCGGTTTTGGGTCCTGTCTGATAATCTCACCTTCGGGTATATCCTTATTATATACTCTTTCAGCAACATCCATTATAAAACCGAGTTTTCTCAATTTACTTTCAGCTTCATCCTCTTGCAGACCCATTAAATTCGGCACTGATGCAATATCAACATTCAGTAAATCTTTAAAAAGGAAGTATGCACTAACAAAAATAATTGCTAAAATTAAGCCTGATGTAATTGCCCAATAAAGAATTTTTTTACTGCCTTTTCTACCTGGGTTCTCTATACCATTCATGTCTTCTTTCATTTCAGAAGAAATAGGCTCATTACCGCTGCCCGCATCGTATTTCCCGTTGCCCGGCAGCTCTTTAACAGCCTCAATTTTTATTGTATTCTCGTCAACAGTCCCATTATTTCTAACAAAATCCCCATTAGGCATTATAAGTGATTGTTTTAAATCGCTTATAATTTCACTGGCGGTGCCATATCTTTTTGATATATCTTTGCTCATACATTTAAGTATTATATCTTCCAAACTTTTAGGTATTTTGTTGTTTATTTCAGTTGGTTTTATAGGTTCTTCCTGAACATGTTTTAATGCAACTGAAATCGGTGTTTCACCTTCAAATGGCAGTCTTCCCGTTACCAGCTCATATATTACCACACCTAAAGAATAAATATCTGATTTTTCATCTGTAAACCCTCCTCGGGCCTGTTCAGGCGAAAAATAATGTACCGAGCCTATAATATTGCCGGTATTTGTAATAGTACAGGAGGATACTGCACGTGCAATACCAAAATCCGTAACCTTTACAGTCCTGTCTTCTTTTAACATTATATTATGCGATTTTATATCCCTATGAACAATATGATTATTATGTGCGTTTTCCAGCGCAGAAGCTATTTGAATTGCAATGTTTGTAGCAAACTCTATATTTAAAGAACCTTTTTGCTTTATCAGGTCTTTTAAGGTTTGTCCCTTAATGTATTCCATAACAATATAATGTATATCATCTTCCAGTCCCACATCATATATCCCTACAATATTCGGATGCGATAGACTTGCCGCTGCCTGGGATTCTCTTTTAAACTTTTTGACAAAATCCTCATCACTTGTAAATTCGGGTCTAAGTACCTTTATTGCTACAAATCTATTAAGTAAACGACATCTTGCCTTATACACCAAAGCCATGCCGCCTCCGCCTATCTTTTCCATTACCTCATATCTCTCACCTAACACTTTACCTATCATGATTAGTTACCCTCCCTATCAACTTCTATGATAATTGCTGTAATATTATCATGGCCGCCTCTTTCATTCGCCAATCTAATTAATTTGTTGCATTTCTCTTTTAATTCTTTTTCCGAATAAACAGTGTCCATAATCTCATTGTCTTCTAACATGTTTGATAATCCATCTGTACATAGGACAACATAATCCTCACTATTAAGATCAAAGATATTTATATCCACATCGACGGTAATCCCTGTGCCTATTGCCCTCGTTATAAGATTTTTCTGCGGGTGTTTGCTTGCTTCTTCAGGTTTTATTGTCCCATTTTTAATCAACTCGGCAACATAAGAATGATCGGTAGTAACTTTTTTAATATTCCTGTTTCCTATAAAATAAACTCTGCTATCACCGACATGGCCAACTACAATATTGTCATCACTGACAAATGCAACAATTAATGTGGTGCCCATACCAAAATATTCTTTGTTTTTTATTGAATTTAAGTAAATGATATTATTTACATAAAGAAAGGCTTCTTTCAACTGCATTGCAAATTTTTTAGCATCATATTTTTGGCAGCTAATATTCTTTTTATAATAGTCAAGCATTAAAGAAACTGCCATCTTGCTTGCTATCTCACCTGCATTATGCCCGCCCATTCCATCAGCTATAATACAAATAAAGGGTTCGTTTTCTTTATAATTCTCCTGAATATAAAACGCATCCTCATTAATTTTTCTTACCAAACCTATATCGGTAGCGCCGTGAGCTTTCATGAAAACACCTCATAAACATAAATAAATAGTGTCTATATTAAAAGTTATATCAAAAATAAATATTTCGACATACTTATCAAAAAAACCTTTTAAAAAAACACTTCCTGAATTTATTATTATAATAATCACTTTATATGGCTTTTCCTTAATTGCCCGCAGGCACCGTCTATATCTTGACCTAATTCTCTTCGCATGGTAAAACTGATATTGTTTTCCCTTAATATTTCTTTGAACCTTTCAATCCTTATTTCTTCGGGTTTTTTCAGGCTTTTGCCGGGTACATGGTTTATTGGAATTAGATTTACATAGCATAACATGTCTTTCAATAGGTTAACCAATTCTAATGCATCGTTTTCGCCATCATTTACCTCATTAATCAAAATATATTCAAAAGATAATCTTCTATTGGTCTTTTTAATATAATATTTACAAGCCTCTATTAATTCTTTAATATTATATTTTTTATTAATAGGCATAAGCTCCGCTCTTTTTGTATTATTTGCACTATGCAAAGATATGGCAAGATTGCACTGAAGTTCTTCATCGGCAAATTCATATATTTTAGGCACCAGCCCTGAAGTAGAGATTGTAATATGCCTCATTCCTATATTAAAAGTATTTTTCAAGTTAACGGTTTTTATAAATTTCATAACCTGGCTGTAATTCTCAAAAGGTTCTCCTATACCCATCAATACGATATTTGAAATTATCCTTTTTGTTTCCCTCATTACAGCCATTACTTCTTCTATCATTTCTCCCAGAGTCAAATTCCTATAAAATCCGTGTTCGGCTGATGCACAAAACTTGCAACCCATCTTACAACCTACCTGAGTAGATATACATAAAGAAAAACCGTATTTATATTCCATCAGAACACATTCAATTGCGCTTCCGTCTTCCAGGCTAAGCAGAAATTTAATTGTTCCGTCTTTGGATACCTTTTTATCAATAATATGAGCACGTTCAATAAGAAAATTATTATTAAGAAAAGCAATCACCTTAGAAGGTACATTTTCCATCTCTTCAAACTTTTCAATATCTTTATAAAGCCAATCAAAAATCTGAGTTGCCCTATACTTTGTAAAACCGTTTTTCAACATGATTTCTTCTAATTCATCTATACATAAATCTTTAATATTCAGTTTATCCGCCATTTTTTTCTCCCTCAAAGTTACTTTTTACCATTCTTGCTATGAAAAAACCATCGGTTCCATGTATATGGGGATATAGTTCCAAGAAACCTTCTTCTTTGTTGGGTGCATGTATGTTCTCCGGTAGGAGCACATCAATTCTATCCAATCTAAAATCATTGCAGGTTTTCAAAAACTTGTCAACAACCTGTTTATTTTCTTTATCATTTAAAGTACATGTACTATATACTAAAACACCGGCTTTTTTTACATACATAGAAGCATTTTTTAATATTTTTAATTGTAATTTTGGCAGTTCATATAAGTCTTCTGCTTTTTTACTCCATCTTAAATCCGGTTTCCTTCTTACAAGTCCTAAACCGCTGCATGGAGCATCCACAAGTACCGAATCAGCCTTCCCCAAAAGGCTTTTATCTATATCTTTTGCATCAAACAATTGAGTTTCTATAATAGTTATACCCAATCTTTTACAATTATTTTCTATCAATTTCAATTTATGTTTATATACATCTCTCGAAATTATCTTTCCTTTGTTAGACATCATTTCTGCCAAATGAGTTGCTTTACCTCCGGGTGCACTGCAAACATCTATAATTAAATCCCCGGGTTTTGGGTTTATAATTTTACATACTAACATGGAGCTTTCATCTTGCACCTGGAAATAGCCTTTTTTAAAGAGTTCCAAATCTTCAATAGATGAGATCCCTCTAATATTAATAGCTTCATCGTTATAAAGCCCGTCTTTGTAGTAAATATCATATTTATCCATTAAATTTTTTAATTCTTTTCTTCCTATCCTCAGTTTGTTTGTCCTAATAGTCAGCGGCGGTGTTTCATTATTGGCTTTTAAAAGACCCTGAGTAAAGTCATAACCGTAATTTTCTAACCATAAATCGACTAACCATTCCGGGTGGGAAAACTCTATAGAAAGAAATCTTTTTTTGCTAACATTATCAGGTTTTCCAATATTATTCTTTCCCCTGGAAATGTTTCTCAGTACACCGTTCACAAATTTTGCGGCACCGGGATTCTCATATTTTTTTGCCAATTCAACGCTTTCATTACAAACAGCGGAATCAGGTACTCTGTCTAAAAATATGATTTGATAAACACCGCATCTTAATATATTTCTTATATTAAAGGCCACCTTTTCCCGTTTTATTTTTATAAAACTATCAATTATCCAATCAATTTTAATTAAATTCCTAAGTGTTCCGTTAACAATTTCGGTAACCAAAGCTTTATCATTTCTTTTTAAGTTTGAATATTTAAGCCTTTTTCTTATTTCAATACCGGAATAGGCCCCTTTTTCTAATATAGAATTTAAAATTAAAAAGGCTTCTTCCCTTGCCCAGCTTTCATCCATTAGACCACTCCGTTTTGGTTATTCTTAAAGAAAATAAGTTTGAAAATGATATAATTTTAAAAGACTGATAGCAGCCTATCAGTCTCTTCTTCCTCTTATTAAAAGTAATCTTAATAATTGTGATATGGCCATAACTGTTGCCGCAACATAGGTTAAAGCCGCAGCAGAAAGAACCTTTTTAGCTCCTTCTTCTTCTCCCGGAGACACCAAATTATAGCTTTGTAAAGCTACAATCGCCCTACTGCTCGCATTTAACTCAACAGGTAAGGTTATAATCTGAAAAATTACTGCAGCGCTAAAAAGATAAATACCCAGTGTGAAAAGTTGCATCATATTAAGGAGCAAAGCTACTATAATAAAGAATATAGCAGCCTGGGAACCGATGGCAGCAACAGGCGCTATGGCATTTCTAATTACCAAAGGTGCATAATCCTCACTATGTTGCAATGCATGGCCACACTCGTGAGCTGCTACTCCTGCCGAAGCAATGGAAGTTCCTTCATAAACTTCTCCGGACAATCTTAGAACTCTTTTTCTTGGATCATAGTGATCTGTTAGGCTTCCTCTGGTAAGCTCAATTGGGATATCATATAACCCGTTGGAATCTAAGATTTTTCTTGCTACTTCATAACCTTTATAACCATAACTGTTTCTAACCCTCAAATACTTACTAAAAGTAGATTTTATTTTACCCTGTGCATACAAGGCAAATATCATAGCCGGGATTAAAACAATAAAAGTCGAATCATAAAACATGTTTAAACCTCCTTATGATAATATTTTTCCTTTTAAAATCTCGTGCCCCCTTAAATAAGCCTGGACAGTCATTCTTTTTTTATTTTGAAATTGAATTTCTTTAATCTTTAAAAACCCTTTTTTACATTTTATAATAAAATGCTCTTTCTCCACCTCATAAATCATTCCCCAGTCAGTGTTAGAAATATTTGCATCGATAACTTCTGCGTTAAATATTTTGAACATATTTCCTTCATAAAAACCATAAGCCCCCGGCCAGGGATATGTACCCCTTATTAAATTTTTAATACTTTCGGCATCATGGGACCAATCTATTTTACCGGTTTCTTTAGATAGCATTGAAGCATATGTTGCATTTTCATGGCTTTGTTTAATTCTGTTAATTCTGCCTTTCCTCACAAGATCTAAGGTTTCGATTAAGGTATCGGCACCTATAATTGCAAGACGATCATGCAGTTCACCCGCAGTCTCCTCTTCATAAATCTTAGTAGATTTTTGCAATAATATATCACCGGTATCTAAACCGGCATCCATATACATTGTTGTAATTCCGGTAATTGTATCACCGTTAATAATGCTCCAATTTATTGGTGCGGCTCCTCTCAGTTTTGGGAGTAATGAGGCATGGACGTTTATGCAACCATATGTAGGAAATTCAAGTATTTCTTTAGGTAATACCTGCCCAAAAGCAACAACTATTATTATTTCTGGGTTTATTTCTTTTAAAATGCTAATAAAACCCGAATCTTTTATGCTTTCAGGTTGATATACATCCAGTCCCATTTTTTCCGATGCAGTTTTAACTTCGGGTGCCACAAGTTGTTTTCCTCGGCCTTTCGGCTTATCAGGCTGTGTTACAACTGCGCTTATTTCATAACCGTTTTTGCTAAGTGCATTGAGTGAAGGCACCGCAAACTCAGGGGTTCCCATAAAAACTATTCTCATTATTGTTCATTCCCTTGTATCTCTATATCTTTTGCCTTATCAATAAATAAAACTCCGTTTAAATGATCTATTTCATGGCAAATAGCGGTGGCTAACAACTCATTGCCCTTAATTTCTACCGTTTCGCCTTTTCTATTCAAAGCTCTTACTATGACCTCTTCCGGTCTTTTAACTATTCCGTACTTACCCGGCACACTTAAACAACCTTCCTTGTGAAACTGTTCACCCGACTCATAAACAATTACCGGGTTTATCAATTCTATTAATCCTTCTCCAATATCTATAATGACTATTCTTCTTAAAACTCCTACCTGGGGCGCGGCAAGCCCGACTCCCTCAGCTTTACGCATGGTTTCTTCCATATCGTCCAATAAAGTAATTATCCTGGTATCTATATTATCTACTTTCTTTGAAATCTTTCTCAGTATTTCATCATTTTCCAATCTGATATTTCTTATAGCCATTTCAAACCTCCCAACTTATACCTTAAATATACTATAGCATATTGTTTGGATTAATATCCATATTAATTAATATGCTTTTATTAAAGCTCTGTTGGCTGAATTTTCTTAGAACTTCTCTTAATCGTTCCTCACTTCTGCTTTTAATTATAATTTGCCATCTATAATTATTCTTAATCTTTGAAAGCGGTGCCTCTGTAGGGTTCCATACCTCCATATTACTTATATTTTTTGTATAAGTGTCTAAAACTTTACCCCCTTCTTTTGCTGTTTTTGCAACCAAATCCTTATTATAACCACTAAATATGATGTTGCCTATATATGTAAAGGGAGGGTAATTCAATTCTTTTCTCAGCTTGATTTCATCTTTGTAGAAACTTATAAAATCATGATTTCTTGCATATTCTATGGTGTAATGCTCAGGTGAATACGTTTGCACAATTACAATCCCCGGTAAATCAGCTCTTCCCGCTCTTCCGGCAGCTTGCGTAATCATTTGAAATGTTTTCTCTGACGCCCTGAAATCCGGAATATTTAAAAATGTGTCCGATGATATTATACCTACCAATGTAACGTCGGGAAAGTCATGACCTTTGCCTATCATTTGGGTGCCTATTAAAATATCTGCTTCACGGTTTCTAAACTTATCCAAAATTTTCTTATGTGAATCTTTTCTGGTGGTGGTGTCGGCATCCATACGCAATACGGTGGTTATCCCAAAAGTTTTTTTGAATTCCTCTTCAACCTTTTGTGTTCCCACACCAAAATATTTTATGTATCTGCTTTTGCAAACCGGGCAACGCTTGGGATTCTCAGCAGAATATCCGCAATAGTGGCAAGATAAGTAGTCGCCTTTATAATGATAAGTAAGAGAAATATTACAGTTTGGGCACTTTACAACATAACCACAATTTCTGCAAGATACAAAGGTAGAATATCCTCTCCGATTTAAAAACAGTATTATTTGCTCTTTTAAATTCATTTTCTCCACAATTTGATTACTGAGGCTGTTGCTGAATATACTTTTATTACCTTTCTTCAATTCCTCTCTCATATCAACGATTTCTACTTCAGGCATCGGAAGATTCTTAACTCTATTTTTTAAGGAAACCACACTGAATTCATCAATTTCATTTACAGCTTTATAATAAGTTTCTATTGAAGGGGTTGCTGATCCTAAAAGCAACTTACAGCCTTCAATTTCACACCTCTTAATTGCAATTTCCCTCGCGTCATATTTAGGCCTTACATCAGACTTATAGGTATGCTCATGTTCTTCGTCTATGATTATTATTCCAAGATTTGAAAATGGGGCGAAAATTGCAGATCTTGCCCCGACAGCAACTTTTGCTTTTCCTTCTCTTATCCTTCTCCATTCATCATACTTTTCCCCGTCAGACAAGCCACTGTGTATTACTGCTACTGTTTCGCCGAATCGCCCTACAAATCTTCGTATCATTTGCGGTGTCAATGATATTTCAGGAACTAATATAATACCCTGCTTCTCTTCAGCCAGTTCATTTTCAATTAGCTTAAGATATATTTCGGTTTTACCGCTGCCGGTAACTCCATGCAATAATACATGCCTGTTTCTATTGAAACTGATATTAATCTCATCAACGGCTTTTATCTGTTCCGACGTTAAAGAATTAATACTTTCAGCATGAATCTCATCATGTTTTAGTCTATAGAGCTCTTCTTCTTTTATTTCAATTACACTCTTCTCTAAAAGGCTGTTAATCACTCTAGTGTCAATATTATAGTCTTTCTGAATCTCGAATGTATTTATACCCGGATTATTCTTTATTATTTCCAACGCCTGTATTTGCCTACTTGCATTTGCAGGGATTTTTATATTTTCGAAATTTTCTTTATCAATATATAATTTTCTTTCGTATTTTTTTCTTTCTGTTTTTTTAATTACTTGTTTTTTAACTAAAATATTATTTCGCACTAATTTTCTTAATGCATTATCAAGAAAATTATCATTAAAATTATCTCTCAGCTCTTCTTTGCTTGCAATATCACCGTTTTGTATAATAAATTCCAAAACCTCATCTATTTGTTTAAAACTATTGTTTTCAATTATTTCTATCTTTTCTGTATTTTTAGCCAGTTCATAGTAATAAGTATTCTTTATTCTAACGTTAGCTGGTAATACAGCGTGTATTGCCTCGATATAATAACAAAGATACTTGTCTCTCATCCATTTTGTTAATGAAATAATATTTTCAGGTATCAACGGATTGTGTTCCGTAATCTTAATTATATTTTTTAATCTATTCTTATCAAAATCAATCTTATCTGTAAAACCGGTTACATATCCGGCAATTTTTTTGTTTCCTCTTCCAAAGGGAACGATAACTCTATGACCTGTTTCAACAATCAGATCATCGGTTACTCCGTAATTATATACCTTATCAGTTTCTTTACATTTATTATCTATAATAATTTCCGCAATTTTAAAAAGACTCAATAATAACACCATCCGTTAAAATAATGTACAATTAAAAAATGTGAATTGCTCCTGTCTTTAAAGATTAAAAGAAAAGCGTACCCGGTACGCCTTAAACTATTGCTTTATTACGAGATTAAAATTTGTTTTCTGTTTAAACTAATGAAGCTTCTTTCTATTTTTTTATCTCTTTCAAAACTATTAATATCTTATCAAGAATTATATCAGCTAACTCAAGCTTTGTCATTTTAGGAATACTCTCTATATTGCCGTTTTTGTATATTATTTTTACTACATTTGTATCCGATGCAAAGCCGGCACCCTCTGTTGCCAAATCATTTGCAACTATGAAGTCTAAGTTTTTATTATTGATTTTTTCTTTGGCATTTTTTATCAGGTTCTGAGTTTCCATAGCAAAACCGACTAAAACCCTGTCTCCTTTGTTCTTACCAAGTTCGTATAATATATCAGGGTTTTTTGAAAGCTTAATCTCAGTATTTCCTTCATCCTTTTTTATCTTTTGCTCCTTTATTTCCGTAGGCGCATAGTCAGCAACCGCCGCACTTTTTATTACTATATCCGCTTTATCGTAGTATTCCAGGACCTTACCATACATTTCTTTAGCCGTTATAACACTAATGAAACTTACACCTTCGGGCGGTTTTAAATTAGATGGACCGGAAATCAGATAAACATCGGCACCCTTTAAAAAAGCTTTTTCAGCTATTGCATAACCCATTTTCCCAGTTGAGTGATTAGTTATAAATCTGACAGGATCTATTGCCTCTTGGGTAGGGCCGGCGGTAACTATTACAGTTTTCCCTTTCAATTCGGAGGTTGATAAAAAATAATTTTCTATATGTTTTTCAATAACTTCAGGCTCCGCCATTTTCCCTTTACCTACATCTCCACAAGCTAATCTGCCTTCTACAGGATCAATAAAATCATATCCTCTGTTCTTTAATTTTAATATATTTTCTTGCAGAATTTTATTCTCGTACATATTAATGTTCATAGAAGGGACAAAAATAATAGGTGCTTTAGTTGCCATAACTGTTGTAGTAAGCATATCGTCCGCTATTCCGTTTGCGATTTTACCGATAATATTTGCAGTAGCAGGTGCAATCAAAACGATATCCGCTTTTTTTGCTAAAGATATATGTTCGATTTCATAAAAAGAAGGTGCTTCAAACATATCGGTAACAACTTTATTTGATATCAACGATTGAAATGTTAAAGGGTTAATAAAGTTGACGGCAGCCCTCGTCATAATAACATTAATATTAGCATCTTTTTTATTTAATCTGCTGGCTAAATCGCATACTTTATAAGCTGCTATACCACCGCATACACCTATTAAAACATTTTTTCCCTTTAACATGTTATTCACCCATCTGTTTTTCTTTTTTACAATTTAAACATAAAATTTTGCCTTCTAAAATTTCTTGCATCGCAATGGAAACCGGCTTTATCGAATTTGCTTCGACAAGTACACTTTGACCGTCTACAATCTGTCGGGCTCTTTTTGCAACCGCTACAACCAGGGAATACTTACTATCTACCTTATCTAATAATACCGGAAGTATTGGATTAATCATAACATTCCTCCTTAAATTTTGAAAAATCAATTCGACATCTGGAAGTCTTATGCCTTTCCGCGTTTAATATACAAGTAATATTATCCACGACACCGGAAACATTGTTATTAATAATAACATAATCATAATTTATAACTTCTTCTATTTCCTTAAAGGCAGCCTTTAGTCTTCTATTTATAACATCCGCCGTTTCTGTGCCCCTGCCTACGATTCTACTCTTTAGTTCATTGTAAGACGGAGGCATAATAAAAATAAACACAGCTTCTTTAAAGTTCTTTTTTATTTGCATTGCTCCTTGAGTATCAATTTCCAGAATTATGCTGATTCCTTCTTTTAAACTTTTAAAAACATTATTCTTGGGTGTTCCGTAGTAACTTCCATAAACTTTGGCATATTCCAAGAATTCTCCGCGTTTAACCATTTCATCAAAATCATGTTCTTCTTTATAATAATAATTAATGCCGTCTATTTCACCCTTGCGCGGTTTTCTTGTTGTAGCGGATATCGACAGCTCAATATTTCCTAAGTCCTTTTTAAATAATTCTTTGCAAATTGTCCCTTTCCCGACCCCTGATGGTCCTGAAATAACAACAAGTATGCCATCATGGCTAATCATATAATCACATCCAAATTGATTATTTTAAGCTTCTTCTTCGTCTGTGTCATCATCTTTGTCAATTATTCTATGTGCAACGGTTTCCGGCTGCACGGCTGATAAAATAATATGATCACTGTCGGTTATTACAACAGCCCTTGTTCTTCTTCCATAGGTAGCGTCAATCAGCATCCCCCTGTCTCTGGCCTCTTGTATAACCCTTCTTATTGGTGCAGATTCAGGACTGACAATTGCAATAACCCTGTTAGCAGATACAATATTCCCAAATCCGATATTGATTAACTTAATAGCCAAAATATCCCTCCTATTATTCAATATTTTGAACTTGTTCTCTTATCTTTTCTATCTCGGTTTTTATACTTATTACATGATTTACGATGTTTATCTCATTTGCCTTTGAGCCTATGGTATTAGTTTCTCTATTCATTTCCTGTATAATAAAGTCTAGTTTTTTACCTGATGAAGTTTCACTGTCCAATGTATCTCTGAACTCTTCCAGATGACTTTTTAACCTTACTAATTCCTCATCTATGCTACTTTTATCGGCTATAATTATTATTTCCGTCATCAATCTATTCTCATCTAAGCTTATGTCTTCAGCCAAGTCTTTCACTTTTTGATAAAACTTTTTCTTATTAATCTCTGCCATATCTTTTGATAAGATATCTATTTCCTTTACCATTTCGGAAATGCATGATACCTTCCCCAGTATGTCTTTATATAGTCTCAGACCCTCTCTCTCCCTCATTTCGTTAAAGGATACCAATGCACTGCTTATTGCCTTTTGCAAGACATCCCATATGATATCTTCTTTTTTTTCTAACTTTTCTACCCTAATAATATCCGGAAACCTTGCAATTAACGATAAATTAATCTCATCTTTTATTGAGAACTCTTTCCTAATGAGTTCATAACATTCAATATAAGATTTAGTGAGATTTTTATCAAGTTCAATTGATACGTCAGGTTCAAATGATGTATAGTTTATGTAGATATCTATTTTCCCTCTCGTAATATAATCAGATACAAGGCTCTTCACCTTTTCTTCTATGGAATAGAAAGTTCGTGGCATTCTAACCGATACATCATTATATCTATGATTCACAGATTTGACTTCCACAGTAAATTTTATTCCGTTTTTCTCATATTCCCCTTTTCCGAAACCGGTCATACTTTTAATCAATATACACACCTTCCAAATTAGTTCTAAAATTATTATAGAAAATCATTTATACATGATTGATAAACATATGCCTACCTCTATACGTGATAGAAATATGCAAATATCAGAAAATAAGTAAATACTCTGATTTGTAATAGCAGTAATTTCACTTTCACTTCTTCATAACACAAACATTATACCAATAATAACATTTTATATTTAATTTGTTAACAATTCTATTTCTATATAATTCTATTAAATATTTATTAAAAACACAATAGTAAAACAACATATGCCTATTATTATATTAATTGTAGGCTACTGTCCATACATAATTATAAGTTTAGTATAGATTTTTATATTATCAATCCACAGTAGAACAAGCAAAAAATAATGAACTGTAATTAATTTGTTTTATGCTATAATTTAATGGCAGATAAAAATTAAAATCAACAGGCCGGTTTATATTCCTCTTGCCTTATTAAATAACCCGGCATAGTTTAGGAGGTTTTAAGATGCCTTTTGATGGCATTACCGTCAACTCTTTGGTATTTGAACTTAATAATAAAATACTGCATGGAAAAGTTGAGAAAATATATCAGCCTGAAAAGGATGAGATTTTCTTCATTATAAGAAAAAACAAAGAAAACTTTAAGCTTTTAGTCTCAGCCTGCCCATCTTTGCCTAAATTTCATCTTGTTGAAGATAAAAAGAATAATCCGTTAACGGCGCCGGCATTTTGTATGCTTTTGAGAAAACATTTACTCGGCAGTAAAATATTGAGGATCCAACAATTCAGTTTGGAAAGAGTAGTGGAGATATGTTTTGAATGTATAGATGAAATGGGCTATAACGTTCAGAGAACACTAACAATAGAAATTATGGGGCGACATAGTAATATAATTCTCATTAATTCCGATGATCTGACAATTATAGACAGTATAAAAAGAGTCAATTCCTATATGAGCAGTATAAGAACGGTTCTGCCCGGTGATAAATACAAATATCCACCCGCCAAGGATAGAGTTGATCCCTTAATTATAACCGAAGAGTTTTTTGTATCTGAAATAAAAAAGCAAAGCTCAAGTATAATGGCTTATAAATACCTATTAAAAAAGTTTTATGGTTTAAGTGCAATTATGGCTCAGGAAATATGCTTAATATCAGGTATTGACCCTGAAATTGATTTGAAGGGTTTAAATGAAGCAACAATTTTAAAGCTTTATAAAGGAATTCATTATATCATCAATAAAGTCCGATGTTCGGAGTTTATGCCCAATATTATAACTGAGGGTAATAATAAGAGTATAGATTTTGCTGCTTTTGATTTGAAAGTTTATGGATTAAACAAAAAAATATATTATGATAGCATTAGTAAAGCTGTAGAGTTTTTTTATACTGAAAAAGATAAATTAAACCGAATGAAACAAAAAACCGGCTATCTGCACAAAACCGTTGAAAATAGGCTTGAACGCAGCATAAAAAAATTGGATATACTTAATAACGAGCTCAATGATTCAAGAAAGGGTGAGTATTATAAACTGTGCGGAGATTTAATTATGGCTAATCTGTATTTGATGAATAAAGGTATGGATAAAATATTTCTGCCAAACTATTATACCGTTAATGAAGAAACTGTGGAAATAAAGTTGAATATAAATTTCACACCGGTGCAAAACGCCCAAAGCTATTATAAAAAATACAATAAATCCAAGAAAGCATTGAGTTTAATAACAAAGCAATTGGAATTAACAATGGAAGAAATACAATACTTGGAAAGTGTTATGGATAGTATTGAACGATGTTTAGATGAAAATGGGATTAATGAAATACAGCAAGAACTTATACAGCAAGGATATGTAAAAAAGTCTAACGATAAAAAAAGAAAAAAAGAAAATAAAGGTCAGAACCTGTTACATTATATTTCTTCTTCGAAATATGATATTTATGTCGGTAAAAATAATTTACAAAATGATTATTTAACCCTTAAATATGCAGATTCAAATGATATTTGGTTCCATACTAAAGATATTCCCGGTTCACACGTAATAGTTAAAACAAACGATAAAGCTATAGATGAATCTACTATTATCGAGGCTGCTTCTCTTGCCGCATATTTTAGCAAAGCAAAATTATCCTCTAATGTACCCGTTGACTATACCCATAAGAAAAATGTTAAAAAACCGACTGGAGCCAAACCGGGTAAAGTTATTTATGATAATCAAAAAACAGTATATATTACACCAAAGCCGGAGGTAATCAATAATATAAAGAAAATATCTGAATAAGAATAATAAAAAACAGCCGTTAATCTTATAGCTTAACGGCTGTTTTTAATCTAATCATTAAATTTAAAGCTTTTTCGAGAATATCGCGAGTACCACTATAACCAAGATTCCGAATATCATTAAGCTTGTTTGTTCTATTGATGCTATTCCTACTACAGCTACTATACCGATAAGTACGGGAATAATGTATTTTATTACATTATACCAAAGCTCAAACAAACCAAATGCTAATGTTCCGCCGTTAGTAAGCTCATCCTTAAGATCTTCTTTCTTCAGGAACCAACCTGCAAATATAGCAAGTAACATTCCTCCGATTGCTAAGAATATCTTGTCAGTTAATATATCAAAGAAATCGAAGAATCCTACTCCAAATACAGTCACGCTTGACATAGAACCCAAAGACAGTGAAGATAATATACAAAGTACAGCCATTACTAAGGATGTACCGTAAGTTGCTATTTTTCTGTCCAGTTTCTTTTCATCCATTAAATATGCTACACATACTTCCAGCAAAGATACTGAAGAAGTTAATGCTGCGATAAACAAAGCCACAAAGAAAATAGCAGAGAATAAAGGTCCGATACCGCCCATTTGAGCAAAAATTTGTGGCACCACGACGAAAACAAGTCCCGGTCCCGCTGCGGGTTCCATACCAAATGCAAACAGTGCGGGGAACATTGCAATACCGGCTAAAAGGGCAACACTAGTATCCATTGAGACAACGATTAAAGCGTTGCTTGGCAATTTTTCTTCTTTGTTAAGGTAACTGCCATAAGTTATCATGCATCCCATGCCCAAGCTTAAGGAGAAAAATGCCTGTCCCAATGCTGCTAAGAATGTCTGTCCTGATACCACCGACCAATCAGGCACGAATAAATAGGAAAGACCTGCACTTGCGCCCGGGATCGTAAGACCCTTAATAATAACAATAAATAGTAACACATATAAAATTGGCATCAGTATCTTGCCAGCCAATTCTATACCTGCAGTTACGCCTCTGGCAACTATAAAAACGTTAACTGCAAGATATACAAGCATCCAAATAAGCGGCTGTATTGGGGCACCTATAAAAGCACCAAAAACATCCCCTATTGCATCCGGTGCCGAAAGTAATCCTGTAAAAGACTTAGCTATGTAAGCCAATGACCATCCACCAACTACCGGATAAAAGCCCATGATAAAGAAACCGCTTAGAACCCCCAACACTCCTGCAAAACTCCACTTTTTGCTATATGTTTTATAGGCTCCAACTGCTGCAAGTTGTGTTCTTCTTCCTATTGCAAACTCTGCAATCATTATGCTAAGCCCAACTAATATAACACATCCTAAATATATTACTATAAATGCGCCTCCACCGTTCATTCCGGTTAAATAAGGAAACCTCCATATGTTTCCCAGACCTACTGCCGAGCCTGCAGCTGCCATGATAAAGCCGAATCGTGAACCCCAACTTTCTCTGGTTTTTTGTTCCATTCCTACACCTTCCTTTCAAAATAATTGATATAGATTTAAATTTGCACCTCCTTATTAAGGTATTTTAAAATATCAGAAAGAGCATAGACCCAATCTGATAATAATTATTATTATCTTTTCTCCTATGCCAATGAAATTATAAATAGAATTGTTGCATATAGAGTAATTGATAATAAATACCAAATAAAAAAATAAACATTTATGAAATCTTCTACGGAAAAATAAATTCTCCTTCTTATTTACCATATTCATAATATTGTGACATTACACACTATTCTGTATACTGCAATACAACGTAAAGAGGGCTTCACATACTTGGCATATGAGCCCCCTTCTAATAATTTTATACTTAGTGTAAAAATTCAATTCATTACTTTTAATTTTCTCTAATTGACTATAGCTTCTTAGAGAAAATCGCAAGTACAACTATGACTAAGATACCAAAGATCATCAAACTTGTTTGTTCTATTGAAACGATTCCCACGGCAGCTACAATACCGATTAGCACAGGGATAACATATTTTACAAGGTTATACCATACTTCAAACAAGCCAAATGATAATGTACCACCATTTGTAAGCTCATCTTTAAGATCTTCTTTTTTCAGGAACCAACCTGCAAATATCGCAAGCAGCATACCGCCTATGGCTAAGAATATCTTATCGGTAAGTATATCAAAGAAGTCAAATGCACCTACACCCAAAAATGTCACATTGGACATAGCACCAAGGGATAATGAAGATAACGTACATAGCACAAGCATTACTACTGCAGTTCCGTAAGTAGCTGTTTTTCTATTCAATTTTTTCTCATCCATTAAATAAGCAACAACAACTTCCAGCAAGGAAACTGAAGAAGTTAAGGCTGCTATCATCAACGCTAAAAAGAATAAAGCAGAAAACAACACTCCCAGGCCACCCATTTCAGCAAATATTTGAGGCGCCACAACGAATACGAGACCGGGACCTGCCGTAGGCTCCATCCCGAATGCAAATAGTGGCGGGAATAGAGCAACACCTGCCAAAATAGCCGCAAGAGTATCCATTGAAACAACTATTAATGCATTGTTTGGCAATTTTTCTTCCTTTTTTAAGTAGCTTCCATAAGTTATCATACACCCCATACCAAGACTGAGAGAGAAGAAAGCCTGGCCTAAAGCTGCCAAAAATGTTGATCCCTTTACAACAGACCAATCGGGTACAAACAGGAAAGAAAGACCCGCAGCCATGCCCGGAAGTGTAAGTCCTTTTATTATAATAATTATTAGTAATCCAAAAAGCATAGGCATTAGTATTTTGCCTGCTAATTCAATGCCGGCAGCCACTCCTCTTGCCACAATAAAGACATTAATTGCCATATAAAGAAACATCCAAATAAGAGGTTGAATAGGGTCACCTATAAAAGCACCGAAAACATCACCTATAGCTCCTGTATTGGATAGTAACCCTGTGAAAGATTTAAAAATGTATGCCAAAGACCATCCGCCAACCACAGGATAAAACCCCATGATAAAGAAACCGCTGAGAACTCCCAAAACTCCTGCAAAACTCCAACTTTTGCTATACGCTTTATAAGCTCCAACAGCAGCAAGTTGTGTTCTCCTTCCTATTGCAAGTTCGGCTGTCATTATGCTGAGCCCTACAAATAATACGCAACCTAAGTAGATTACTATAAATGCGCCGCCACCGTTCATACCGGTTAAATACGGGAATCTCCATATATTACCAAGACCAATTGCAGAACCCGCTGCTGCCATAATAAAACCAAATCGAGAGCCCCAATTTTCTCTACCTTTTTGTTCCATTTCTACACCTTCCTTTCAATTATAAAAATTTTTTAACAATAAAAATTATATTATCACTCCTTTCAAAAAAAGTTATATATATAGTTCTACAAAAAAACTTTATTTCCTTCTAAATTATCACAATTATTTATAATTTCTGAATAAACTGTACATAGAAACACCAATAATGTAAAACACCCGTTTTCAGAATATACCGAATACTTAATTTAAAAGTTACATATAATCATTTCATTTAGAAAATATTAAGAATTTAAACCGTACTTCTACTTTTTGCTCCCGGGTTTATATGGAATTGAGCCCTTTTTACATAAAGGACATTCTTCTTTATCATAAGAATCTATATCTATTTGTATAACATGCTCATATGGATATGCAAATTGTACACTATTTCTACTCCTGTCTACAATGGAACCTACTGCTTTTATATCGCCGCCCATTTTTTCTACAAGCTCAATGACTTCTCTTACCGAGCCACCGGTCGTAACCACATCTTCCACTACGATAACCTTTGCACCTTTTTCTATTTCAAAACCTCTTCTTAAGGTCATTATTCCATTTTCCCTTTCCGCAAACAAAGATTTTATATTAAGTTGTTTTGCAATTTCATAGGATAATATAATACCTCCGATTGCAGGGGCAATAACTAAATCAGCTCCATATTCCTTAAGTTTCTCTGATAAAATTTTTGTTATTTTTATGCTGTATTCCGGGTACTGAAAAAGTTTAGCACACTGCAAATACTTGTCACTGTGCCTTCCGGAAGTCAAAACAAAGTGACCGTCAATAAGAACTCCATATTTAATAAATATTTCTATAATCTCTTGTTTATTCATAAATTCTTTCTCCTTTAAAATATTTTCATTGATTTAATATTATTTATATTATTTTCCTTCATAAATATTGAGATGCCTTCCAAAACTTTAATTGGAGCATAGGGCTCGATAAAATTAGCCGTTCCGATTGATACGGCATCGGCACCGGCCATAAAGAATTCAACCGCATCCTGCCAGGAAGTAATTCCTCCCATACCAATCACCGGTATACTTACTTGGGAAGCCGCCTCCCAGACCATTTTTAATGCAATGGGCTTGATTGCCGGTCCGGATAATCCGGCTATAACATTATCAAAATATGGACGTCTATTATTAATATCTATTTTCATCCCGGTTATGGTATTTATAAGAGATATACAGTCAGAACCGCCTGCTTCTGCTGCTTTTGCCATCTTGGTTATATCTGTTACATTCGGTGACAGCTTTACTATCAAGGGAACTTTTGAAATTCTTTTGGAGGCGTCTGTAACCTTATATATAGAATCAGCTTTAGTTCCGAAGGCTATACCGCCTTCCCGTACATTGGGACACGAGACATTTAATTCAATGAATTCTACTGAACTTCCAAGCATTTCTGTCATAATTCTATACTCGTCTATCGTATTACCCGAAATATTTGCTATGATAGGAACATTATATTTTTTTAAATTAGGAAGTTCCGTTGAAATAAAATAATCTATGCCCGGATTTTCTAACCCCACGCTATTTAAAATCCCGGAAGCTGTTTCGGCAATTCTGGGAGGCTTATTACCTCCTCTGGGTTTTAAAGTGATCCCTTTAACTGCTATTGCGCCTAATTTGCTTAGGTCATAAAATTCACTATATTCACGTCCGAAGCCGAAGGTTCCCGAGGCTGTTATAATCGGATTTTTCAGTTTTATACCGCCTATATTTACTGATAAATCAATCATTTAGATTCACCTCTTTGCTGTTAAAAACGGGACCGTCAAGACATACTTTTTTGTATTCTCCGTTTTTGTTTGTCTTACATGAACAGGTAAGGCAGGCTCCTATACCGCAACCCATACTTTCCTCCATTGAAACAAAACATAAGACTCCATTACTTTCACATATTTCTTTGACAGCTTTCATCATAACCTTAGGTCCGCAAGTATATACTACACCGTATTGTTTAACCTTATTTAAAAGCAATTGGGTTGGAAATCCCCTTGTTCCTACACTGCCGTCCTCTGTGCATACATAAAGATTTTTTGAGTACTTGTAAAACTCATCTGTCAGATAAACACAATCTTTAAAACCTAAATAGACATCCGATGCCTCCAAATTTTTAGCTAACTCAAATAGAGGTGCTATACCTATTCCGCCTCCGATAATCGCCGGTTTTCTATCACTAAAGATTGGAAACCCTTTCCCCAGAGGCCCAATAATGTTCAGTGTATCATTCGCCTTTTTCCGGGATAGTAACTCTGTTCCCTTGCCTGCAACCCTATATAATAAGCTTAAGCAGCCATTATCAGAATCTATGCTGTTTATACTCAATGGTCTTCTAAGCAGAGGATCATAACTGTCTGAAATTTTAATATGTACAAATTGTCCGGCTTTCGCTACAGAACAGATATCCGGACAATAAACATCGGTTCTATAAATGCCCGGCGAAATTTCCTCATTGATAACAACCCGATAGTTATCTATATACATGTTCCACCCCCTACCATGCAATTTTTCCGAAAGATTCTAACTCATAATTAATATCATTTCTCATATCTATAGCAGCATTTCTTGCTGCAAGAGCAAAGGACTTTTCATCATATAAATCTCTATATTTATCAGATTTATAGGCGCCTATAATTCCTCTTGAAGAACTAATTAGAGAACCTAAGCCGTCTTCATTAAAGAACCCACCCAAATCTGATGCCTTTCCGCCTTGTGCTCCGTAACCCGGTACTAAGAAGTAGGTGTTTTTCATGAGTTTTCTGATGCTTTCTCCATCTTCCTTGTGTGTTGCACCTACAACTGCCCCTATTGAGCTATATCCCAATTTCCCTACACAAGATCTCCCAAGGTTAACTACCAAATCACCCACTATTTCATATATCTTTTTATTGTCTGAAACCCTGTTTTGTAAATTATCCGAGGATTTATTTGAGGTTTTCACAAGAACAAATAAACCTTTATCATTTTTAATACAATCATCCACAAAAGGGACTATTGAATCTTCACCGAAATACGGGTTAATGGTTATTGCATCAACTGATAGGGAGAATTCTTCCGTGCCCAAATAATAACACGAGTAAGCCGCAGCCGTGCTGCCTATATCACTTCTTTTTACATCTGCTAATACAATTAAATCTTTATCCATGGCATATCTGCAAACATTCTCAAAAGCCCTAAAACCATAGCTTCCGTACTTTTCAAAAAAAGCTACTTGGGGCTTGATGGCAGGCACAATATCATATATACTATCGATTATTTCCTTACTGTATTGAAAAAAGACATTTGCTGCAGACTCCATTTTGGGGACTTTGGTATCGGTGTGATTATTCCAAAAACTTTGAGGAATGATGCCTTCGTGTAGATCAATACCAACAATGCAATGATTCTTCATACCTATAATTCTATCAGTCAGTTTGTCTATAAACATCGTTTACGTCCTTTCTGTATACAATTTTTCCTTTATATATGGTCATAATTGTTTTACCCCAAAGCCTTTTACCGTGGTATGGGGTATTTTTACCTTTAGATATAAAGTCATGTTTGTCTACTATATAACTTGAATTTAAGTCAAATACGGCTAAATCAGCACTATAGCCCTTACATATTCTTCCACCACTGATATTAAGCAAATCAGCCGGTTTTTGACATAACAATTTTGTTAAGTCTTTTATCGATAAAAACCCTGTACGGACTAAGCATGTATAGCAAACGGAAAAAGCCGTTTCGATTCCTGATATTCCGAAAGCGGCATTATTAAAATCAATGGGTTTATCCTTTTCACCGTGAGGCGCATGATCTGTAGCAATTACATCAATAACCCCCTCAACTAAGCCCGTTCTTAACGCCTCCACGTCTCTAGAACTCCTTAAGGGGGGATTAACTTTAAAATCAGTATTATCTTCGATTATATCATCATCGCAAAGTGATATATGATGAGGCATTACCTCACAGGTAACTTTTATTCCTTTTTCCTTAGCTGCTTTGATAGCATTTAAAGATTCAATAGTACTGATATGTGCAATATGAACCGAGCCATCCAACTTTTCAGCCAATTTAATATTTCTGATAACCGGTAACGACTCTGATGCATTGGAAATTCCTTTAAGTCCAAGTCTTTTCGAGGATGCCCCTTCGTTTATTACTCCGCCGGATACTAAATTCAAATTTTCACAATGATCTATAATCATATAATTATTCTCTTTAGCAATGTTAAGGCAATTCTCCATAATTTCATTATTCCATAAGGGTCTGCCGTCATCCGAAAATAACCAAACCCCATGTTCAGCCATTTCTTTCATATTAACTAATTCAATGCCTCTTTGGCCTTTTGTCACCGCACCGATTGGAATCACCTTAATAACAGAATCTTCATCAATGATTCTTTTTAAAATATTTAAAGAATCTATATTATCAATCACGGGATTGGTATTAGGCATGCAGCAAATTGTTGTGAAGCCACCTTTGGCAGCAGCCTTGGTTCCGGTTTTTACTGTTTCTTTATACTCATAGCCCGGTTCTCTTAAATGGCAGTGCATATCTATAAGACCGGGCATAACTACAGTACCTATTAAATCAATCACTAAATCTGCTTCAGTATTTATGGAATTTGAAATTTCTTTTATTTCACCGTTTTCAATTAACATTTGATTGTTCTCTCCGTAATCAATAACCGGATCAACAATATAACAGTTTTTTAATAAAATCTTCATTGACCATCCTCCGTTTCAGATGATAAACAATTGCTATCATCAATAAGAACAACTACATCATGCCCATCTATTTCTTTTACGTTCACAATAATTCTTTCACTTCTTGAAGTAGGCACATTTTTGCCAACAAAATCTGCTCTAATGGGCAATTCTCTATGACCCCTATCAATCAAAACAGCTAATTGAATCAATTTTGGCCTGCCTAAATCAACTATAGCATCCATTGCAGCTCTCACTGTCCTGCCGGTATATAGAACATCATCAACCAGGATAACCTTTTTATCTAACACAGAAAATTCAAGAAGTTTATCATTTTTAAAATTGTGTCTTCTTCCACTTTCTAAGTCATCCCTATATTTTGACGTATCGATTCCTCCAAAAGGCAACATAAAGTCTTCAATGTTATAAATTTTTTTGCATAATCTTGCTGCTAAATGAACCCCTCTGGTTTTGATTCCTAAAAAGCATAAGTCTTCAATACCTTTATTTCTTTCTATTATTTCATGTGCTATCCTTGTTAATGCCCTATCTAATGCTTTTGTATCCAACAACTCGGTTTTGATTATCATAATGCTTTCCTCCATATAAAAGAAAGTACTAGCCGATTATACCAAATCCGCTTTTTATTGCGTTTATAAAGCCTGTCTTAATTTCTTAAGAGTATCTTCAAAATAATCCGGAAGATTGGCCCGAAATTTTAAATACTCTTTGGTAACAGGATGATAAAATTCAAGAATATAAGCATGTAAAAATTGGCCTTTAGAGCTTAATCTCTGCTTTTTATAGCCATATAAAGTGTCTCCTGCAATAGGATACCCTAGATATGACATATGCACCCTTATCTGATGGGTCCTGCCGGTTTCCAGTTGGGCTTCGATTAAAGTATTGCTTTTAAATCTTTCAATAGCCTTATAGTAGGTTACTGCATTTCTGCCGTTTTTATCAACAACAGCCATCTTTTTTCTATCATTAGGATGCCTGCCTATGGGTGCATTTATTATTCCTTCCTCTGTTTTCATTCTACCTTCAAGCAAAGCGATATACTTTCTTATTATGCTTCGTTCTTTTAACTGCTTCGATAGCTCTATATGAGCTTCATCAGTTTTTGCTACTATAATCAGACCTGATGTATCTTTATCTATACGATGAACAATACCCGGCCTTTTCACTCCGCCAATGCCCGATAAGCTTGTACAATGCTTTAATAAAGCATTTACAAGGGTACCGTCCATGTTGCCATGGGCAGGGTGTACAACCATCCCTTGTGGCTTATTCACTATCAAAATATGTTCGTCCTCATATACCACATCTATGTCAATATCTTGGGCTTCGATTTTCGCTTCTACAGGCTCCGGTACCGTAACTTTGATTTTATCTCCTATTTTCAGTCTGTAGTTGGGTTTCTTTAAGGTGTTGTTTACACTTACTGCATCATCATCAATTATTTTTTTTATATATGACCGGGAAAATATTTTAATTTTATCAGAAATAAAAACATCTAAACGAACATCACATTCTGTCCCATCCACATCAAAATAATAAACTTCCATTCATACTCCCTAGTTTCTATATAGAAATACTTTTATCAAAAAAAAGTAACAAGCTCAAAAGTGCAGCCCCGCATACAATAGCTGCATCGGCTAAGTTGAATACAGGCGGGAAAAACGAAAACTGCAAATAATCAATTACATAACCATATTTTAATCTGTCTATGAGGTTGCCTATTGCACCCCCTGCAATTAAAGCCAGACATGAAGTAAAAAGTATATTCTTATTATAATATCTATAAATTATGTAAAATAGAGCAATAATAATTATTGAATTAGTTATAAGAAAGAATAAATTCTTATTCTTAAACAAACCGAAAGCAATACCGTAATTTTCCACATAGGTTATATAAAATAAATTCTTTATTATCTCTATATTCGCCTTAAACATTACTTTGCTTATAATAAAATTCTTTAAATATTGATCCGAGCCTACTATGACGGCTACAATTATCAACGAATACAAAAAAATCCCCCTTTACACTAAAAGAATCAAGTTTCAGTTCTATTCCAATTGCTTTTTATATTTTTCATTGCTAATGGATTCAACATTTTCAACATAACCCATACTATAATCTTTTGAAAACGGATTATCCGATGTAACAACATTATAAACATTTACGGCTTGCCAAGTATCTTCTCCGTCAAATTCTATATTATCATCTATGCTTTCATCGCGAAAGGACCTGCCAAAGGGTGGGGTGATTACTTCCTCCTCAATAGGTCTGTCATTAACGCCTCTTATCTTATTATGTTCTTTTCCGCATACAGTACAGTATCTTGTATATGGAATCAACCTAAGCCTTTCCGGATTTATATCCCGCCCACAAATCTCGCATCTTCCATATCTGCCTTCGTCTATTTTTTTAATAGCATCATTTATTAAGTTTATTATTGTTTTATAGTTATTACTGAAAGATACGTTCTTCTCGGCTTCAAATGTAGCCGAACCTAATTCACCGGGATGATTATCATAGGATGATAACTCACCTGAATCGTCTTTTATAGATGAGCCCAACCCAATCTTATCTTCATATAAAGATTTTTCCTTGCTCTCTTTTTCTTTTAACAACATGCTTTTAAAAAAATCCGTCATTTGTTTTTCCATAATAGCCTCCTATAATCGATCTTGAACAAGTTTAACTATTTCGGCTATAAAATTGCCAAAGAATGGCAGGTTTAACACCACAAGTTTCTGCAAAATGTATATACCTATCGCACCTAAAACAGTGAACCCAATAGCCATACCAAAACCCCTCGCCAATCCGGCAATAAAATTTCTTCTTATAATTTTTTTAGGGTTTGATATCATCTCCACGTACTCGTCAAATCTTGATTCCCCCAACAAAGTTGCTATCTGTTCTGTTTTATCGGAAGATGAAACTTTACCGGCTTTTTTTTTAGACATTTAAAAATCTCCTTAATAAAATAAACTCTTTCAATCCCTTAGAAATGAAAGAGCATTTCTTTATATCTCTTTAAAAAAAGCTTCTAAACTTTCTAATTCGGATTCTAAAAAAGTCTTATATCTTGTTTTAAATATTTTCAACTGTTTCTTCAGCTCTTCAATATCTCGGTTCAAATCCAAAATATCTGTATTTGCCTGAGCTATAATCTCTTTACGTTTTTCTTCCGACTCTCTAAGAATCAAATCCGCTTCTTTCCTTGCATTGGATACTATATCTTCCGAAGTTCTTTGTGCTATGATTAATGTGCTCTGGAGTGTTTTTTCCATTTCGGAGTAGCTTTCCAACTTATCGTTAAACATGTTAACCTTATCTTTTAACTCATTATTTTCTTTATACATCTTTTCAAAGTCAGCCACTATCTTATCCATAAACAAATCTACATCATCTTCATTATATCCTCTGAAGCCTTTTTTAAATTGTCTGTTACGTATATCCACAGGAGTTAACATATAACTTAACCTCCATTCACATATTTATAATATATCAATAAAAATAGTTATTTATTCGCTTAACAAAACATCCTCATCTTATTTTATATTCTTTTATGTAAACTATATACATAAGTTTTGGTATTATAACAACGACCATATAATTCTTCTTAACAGGTTTTCAATGAACTGTAATACAAAGTAGGCGATGAGTGGAGATAAGTCTATCATTCCCGTATCAATTCCTAATCTATCAATCAGTTTTTTGAAAGGATCCAAAATAATATCTGTTAGTTGAAATATTATTGCAATATATTTACTATATCTATCTGTTCTTACCCAGGATAAAATAATCCGTACAAATATAAGTAAATATATTAGGGAAAAAAACTTTGATATCGACCATAACAATATGCTTTTCAAAAACATCACTCACATTCAATTATTTTAGCCAGTCCATAAATTTTTCAAAATCAAAAGCTTCGGTATTAATTTCACCCATGCTGCTTAAGATATCAACATTTGACGGAGCTGCAATTACAATGCCGTTTGATACTTTTTGTATGGTACCGTCTATGGCATAAATTGCGCCGCTTATGAAGTCCACCATGCGCCTGGCAATATCTTTATCCAAATTCTCAAAGTTTATAATTATCGGCTTTTTATTTTTCAGATTATCACATATATCTTGCACATCATCATAATCTGTAGGCTCAATAAGCACAACTTTGATTTGATTTGACCCCGTGGGCATGCTTACGATATTGCTTTTTTTAACAGGCTCGAGTAAAGGTCTTTTATTTTCATTAACCACTTCTTCGAAATCTTCTTCAATGTTTTCGCCAATCCCCATATAATATAGTATTTTACTGAATATACCTCCTGCCATTTCCTTTCCTCCTTTACCTATTATATACTCTTTTACCGAATATCTTTGTGCCTATTCTTAGCATATTCGCACCCTCCTCTAGGGCTATACGATAATCATTAGTCATACCCATGGATAGATGTTCCATTTGTACATTCTTATAATCGACAGATTTTATTTCATCAAACTTTTCTTTTAGAGCTCTAAACACGAATCTTATTTCGTTAGGGTTTTCAGCATAAGGAGCTATAGTCATAAGACCTCTTACATGTACATTGTTAAATTGTGCAATTCTTTTTAGAAAACTATCTACCTCATCAATTTTTATTCCAAATTTTGATTCTTCATCGGCAACATTAACCTGAATCAACACATTTGCAATTAAATCCGCTTTTAGTGCTCTTTTGTTTATTTCTTTCAATAATGAAATACTGTCAACTGAATGTATTAGTTCTACTTTATCTATTATATATTTTACCTTATTGGATTGTAAATGACCAATCATGTGAATCTTTGAAATATCTTTTATACTTTCATACTTTTCTGTTATCTCCTGTACCTTATTTTCTCCTATGTTATTAATACCCAGATCGATAACTTCTTTAATTCTCGGTATGTCCACAGTTTTAGTTACTGCAATAAGTATTACGTCGTTATAGTCCCTTCCCTTTTCAGCGCATATATTTTTTATATTTGTTAATATATCATTAATATTATCATTCATATTACTCAAGTAATCTCACCTCTTTCTACATCATCTTTTGATTTTCTTTTATATTTTTAGTATTCCTTATAACTTCATCATATAGTTTTATTATATACCTGTTTGCTTGGTTTTCTTCTTCATCGGCTATATTTTGGACAAGCACTCTGCTATCATCATAAGCTAAAATTTCAACGGGGACAAATCTTATTATCCCTTTTTTATTTATAAAGATGCCTTTTTGCTCTTCGTTTTCAACTATGCCGGATTGAGATACCAAATATCCCTCATGATGTTGAGTAATAATTGTAATATCTGCCACTCTATAATTATAGTAATCATTTATGTACTCATTTATTTCAAAGGATACGACACTTTCACCGTCAATTACTTCTGAAATATTGACTATTTTTCCTGAAACAGTTTTTTCATCGTTTTTAAAAATTATGTTTAATCTGTTGCCTACTTTCAATTCCTTGACGAGTTCTTCTTTCAAAATACAGCAAATATACCAAGCATAGTCTTCTACCAGCTTAACACCATTTTTAGTATATTCGCTGGTATCTTTATCATTATAAGATTCGATAATTTGCTTTATTTCATTACTACTTATTTTTTCAATATTAACCGGGCTTAACGATTGTTCTAAACCGTCTAAATTGTAGCTTACAATACCTGAACTTTTTGCATAAACAGCATCTAAGTTATTAACATAAAGGTTTTCCAACTGCATTTTCTCATTTACCAGCTGTTCCAGATTCTTACCGGAAAAGCTGTTATCTCCGGCTATAAGCGATTTTTTATATAAATCAGCAGATAAGCTGTTTTTAATATCCGTAATGTTTTCAAAATTCCCTTCTCGGGAATAAAGTTTTATTAATTCAATTTTTTCACTGATACTCTTATCTAATTTTTCTAAATCTTTTTCAAAAATATTATTATCTTTTTCTGTTTTGTTTATCTCATTTATCCTTTCATCCAATTTGTTTATCTTAGGTAACAAATCAACATCAATATCGTTGCCTATTACAATCTCAACTATCTTTTTACCGTAAGGCACTCTCTGACCCTCAGATACTTTATTTTTAAATTGTAAATCCGGAGAATAATTATAAGCCAACTCATTCCTCACTATAAGGCCTGTTGTTTCATATAAATCCTGCATGGTACCGTATTTTATAATCTCCGTATCATAACTGAAGTAGAAATGTCTTATTGCATAAGAACTTACTATAATTACCAGTATTATAGGAAACAAAATAAGAGATGACGCTTTTTTTTTCTTTTTTACCATACAATAACTTCCTTAGTTTTTTATCTTGTATTAGTTATAGCATTATACTATAGCTTCTTTGTATAATTCTAACCGCAAACTTCAAATAAATAGAATGCCCGGGTTACTCATATATATTTCTATAAAATAAACTGATATCCTTCTTATTAAATTGAAATATTTAAAACCGATTACTATGTATTTATCTTTTCGTATCCTTTTAGGCAAAGAGATTAGTTTAGTTTATTAATTGGGTTGTAGAGGGTTATGATGAAGGAAGTAAAAGATGGGAACATTTACTTAGAGAGTTTAAGGATAATGGCAAGACAAAAAGCATATATATAGTTTAGATACCGATTACAAGATTAATATAAAAATACCGTCATTGGAGGCATAAGCATGAATACATTAATTCTATCAATCGGTGTTTTAAATTTATTTGACTTATGGGCAACACTACAATGGATTGTGGCAGATGCGGGTCTTGAAGCTAATCCAATTATGAAAATACTGTGGATGTATAATCCGCGGTTTTTTATATTGGTTAAAGTTGCTCTTGTAGTATTATTCTGCATTATAGCATATAAGACAAAGTATATCGAGTTAATGCGCCGCCTTATTTGGCTTCCTTTCTTTGCCTATATATGCATATCTATACTGCATTTATTAGTTTTGACATAAAGGAAATTAAATTCAGTTCAATTTAATTAAGCTCTTAGGTAAAAACATATTAATAAATTCCGGCTATAAGTCAATATATGTTTTTTTAAATCAACATAAAAATATAAGCCAAAAACATTAATAAACCCACTAATATAGCGGGTTTCCATACAAAAAATGGTCTGGGTGAAGGGACTTGAACCCCCGGCCTCTTGAACCCCATTCAAGCGCGCTACCAAACTGCGCCACACCCAGATATTTTTATCACATATAGAAATATAGCATATAGAATAACAAATTTCAAGAATTATAAAAAAGAATTATAAAAAAGCCTTTGACACGAATCATGTCCTTCCATGCTGAACATTTAATTAAATCTTATCTAATAGTTTAATATTTTGCTTTTAAAAAACCCCTGCCCTAAATGCATCCATCATTTCACCGGTCAGGCTAATTTTTAGTTCATCGGGAGGAATATCTTTTCTATTCATCCAAACTGCAAGCGAGAGTTCGTCCTCTTGTAATGTAATCTTGTCGTTTCCTTCAAGTTCAGCGAAAAAACCGGCGATTATAATATCGGTAAAAGGCCATGGTTGACTTTTATAAAATCTTATATTTTTAACTAATAGACCCGCTTCCTCATGCACCTCTCTTCGGACGGCTTGCTCTAAAGTCTCACCTATTTCAACAAAACCGGCAATAAGCGCATAATTTGAATAAGGCCTACCCTTATATTTTGTAAGAAGCAATCGTTCTTTATCATGTACTGCTACTATTACACATGGTGATATAGTAGGATAGACTTGTAATCCGCATGCATTGCATAAAAGCATTCTTTCATTTTCAGCAGGCTGCATAGATTTGCCGCATCTACTGCAAAATCTGTTATTCTTATACCATCTGTTAAGCTGCCATCCGATTGCACCTGCAAAGGACCTCCAATATTTAGGTTCAGTTCTAAATCTGCCTGTGCTTACATAAATCCATCCTTCGACAGAATCCAAGTTATTTTCATCCACCAGATAATAATTGATTTCATCGATTGTAAACAAAAATTGAGATTTATTTATAAGATCAGGGAACACCGTCTCAAAGTCAAAAAAAGAAGGATACCAAAGCTTTTCTTTTTCCTCTTTGACTAAGACAGTATCGCCCCTATAAGAAAGAAAAAGATCTGTCGGTTCAGCGTTTCTTTTTTTAAATTGATTATAAAATACCTTTGGTTCTATATCTTGAATCATTGTATCTATCACTCCGTCTTACTTTTTTTTAATTTATTATTTAAATAATAAAATGAAACAAACTTGTCAAGTTTTATTTATACTTTTGTTCGTTATAGTCTCCAATAAAAAATTCTATTTCTTATAATGAACTACCCGATCAATCTTTCTATACCCAAGCCTTTCATAGATTTTACCGGCTTTGGGATTGTCATATTGCAGATATACATCCTTCCCTTCTTTTTGCATAATACTGCTCAAATATTTAGTGCATTCGGTTGCATAACCCCTATTCCTGAAATCAGGCTCTGTAGCTACACCTACAATAAGTGCAGCATTTACTGTTTCAAAGTCAGTTTGAGCAACGGATATTATTCTGCTATTGTCCCTAATACATATTCCTCTTCCTCGCTCAGAGACAAATTTCTCTTCCATCACATCTTTAGGGCTGAAACTTTGAAAAACTTTTTGATATAGCTCTATAATTTCATCCAAATCCTTGATATCTATATTGCAGAATTCAATGCCTTTCTTCAGCGGCTCCAATTTAAAATCCTTTTCCAGCTTTGATATATAAGCCCCCTCATCTGCAATGGAAAAAACCCCGTTATCCAAAAGTTTATGACAATATAGTCTTGGTCCGATTAACCTTTCGGATACCAGCGAAGATATGAGCCTGGAAAAACCGTTTATATCATATTCACCGGGAGCAAAAAACTGCAACAAGCCGCTTTTTCTTACAAAAAGTACAGCTTTTAATTCTCCGTTCTTATATTCCCCATATATTTTATCATAAACTCTTTTCTTATTTGACAAACCCAATAGTATAAAATAGTTTCTAGCTATATCTATAGTTTCAATAATTTGCTTTAAATGATAAAACTCACCGGATTTGACTTCTTTAATCATTCTGGCATTCTCTTCTTTCTTCAAATATTATCTTTACCTGCATGTAATATCTATACTTTTCATCAACAAACGTTTAATATAGCAAACTCAACAGCCAAGGTGCCATAAACACAGTTGCCAATCCGGCAGCACCTATGGCCAAAGAACCCATAGCTCCTTGTGTTTCTCCTAATTCAATCGCTTTTGCCGTACCTACAACATGTGATATTGTCCCTAGACCTAT
>CAYXAT010000001.1:54784-63717 GCA_964462065.1 uncultured Clostridiaceae bacterium
ATCAGTAAACAAGAAAGTAAAAGAATCATCCCTAATACAGCCGATGGAATCGGTATTTTGGTTACATCTTTTATAACATTTGCTATAAAAAGTATTCCCGCTATAATAGCTAATTCTTTAAGTATTTTCACTGCCCCACCGCCTTATAATAAATGCTTATCCTGCTATGTTTTATATAATCATAATTATATCATCATTTTGCTTCGTATAAAAATTCTTTTAGATTTCATTAACATTGCTTAAAAATATTTTGCTCATATGGGCAGTATCCCAGGACAAACTGCTGGATTACCCTTCTAAATCATCATTAAGTGCCAACCAGTAAATGGAAAAGCCCAAGGGAGCCTTTTTATTTACTCCTTCAGGCTTTAAATTTTAACCGGTTTATCATTATTAATTTATTGCAATATAATTAAATTATTATACAGATAATACTTCCTTTAGAATCATTAACTATTTTTTGCATGGTAATTTGAATTTTATCTTGCACATCTTCCGGCATTTTATATATTTTGCCTTGCAGTTCCTCTTTTACCATATCATATAAGGATTTACCGAATACATTTGTTTCCCAAATTTTCTGCGGATTATGCTCAAATTCATCTAAAAAATATCTGATAAACTCTTCACTTTGTTTTTCAGTGCCTACAATAGGTGATACCTCAGTTTCGATATTCGCTTTGACAAGATGTAGCGATGGAGCACTGGCACGAAGCCTGACACCGAACCTCCCGCCGTGTTTTACAATTTCCGGCTCCTCAAGCTGAATTTCATCTACCGATGGTGCAACAACTCCATACCCAACTTCTTTTACATCCCTTATGGCATCTTTTATTTTATCAAATTCTCTTTTTGATTCTGATAACTCTTTAAGCAAGCTTATCAGCTGATAATCTCCTGCTATTTCCTGCCCCGATAACTCACCTAATATACGATAAAATAAGCCTTCTTTCAGTGTAAAGCTAATATCCGCTGCACCCGTTGATAAATCAACACCCGTAAGTTCGCTATTGTTTATATTATCTAAGTCCAAAAATGCCGCAGCCGAACTTCCTAACTCCCTTAGTTTAACAATTTCATCTGCATTGCTTTTTATACCGTCGATTATCTCTTTCTTAAGCCAATGATCATAATCCAAAGAATCAAACCAACGGGGCATATGATAGTTTATTTCTTTTATAGGGAATTCAAATAATACTTTATCCAGTATTACTTCTATATCCGCAAGACTCATGTTTAAACAATCAACTAAAATAACAGGGATTTCATACTTTTCTTCTAAGGACTTTCTTAAATCCTTTGCTTCTTCGCTCTCCGCCCTTGCCGAATTAAGTATTATAATAAAGGGTTTGTTTATTTGTTTTAGCTCTTTAACAACTCTTTCTTCTGCTTCAATGTAATTAACTCTTGGTATATCTGTTATACTTCCGTCTGTTGTAACAACTAATCCGATGGTGGAATGCTCATTGATTACTTTTTTTGTTCCTAACTCCGCTGCCTCCTCAAAAGGTATAACACTATCATACCAAGGGGTATTAACCATTCGCGGATGACCATCCTCTAGGTGTCCCATTGCTCCTTCAACGATATAGCCCACGCAATCAACAAGTCGCAACTTGAATCTTGCGCTATCCCCTAATATCATCTCAATAGCTTCGTTGGGAACGAATTTTGGTTCGGTAGTCATTATCGTCCTTCCGTCGGCACTTTGCGGCAACTCATCCTTTGTTCTCTCTCTTTTAAACTCATTCTCTATATTCGGAACAACCACCAAATCCATAAATCTTTTTATAAAAGTTGATTTACCTGTTCTGACAGGCCCAACAACTCCTATATAGATACTTCCTTCAGTTCTTTCGGCAATGCTTCGATATACATCATATTCTACCAAATTTCTACCTCCTATCGCAGGATTATTAGTTTCAAATATGCACTATATATATATGTACAATGCCGATATTTATTACAAAAAAAGATGCGGTTAAGCATCTTTCCAACCACAGGAATCTATCTCCGGTAAATCTTCCATTTCATTTGTTTTATTTCTTAACATCAGATTCAAAACAGAGTCCTTTACTTCAGCATTTTCAAACAAGACTTTATATATTTCCTCGGTTATTGGCATTTCAATACCTGCTCTCTCAGCCAATTCATAAGCCGACTTAGTTGTCCGTACCCCTTCAACAACCATTTTTGTGGAATGCACTACCTCATCCAAAGTTTTCCCTTCACCAATGGCAATTCCGGCTCTGCGGTTTCTGCTATGCATGCTAGTGCAGGTTACTATCAAATCTCCTATCCCTGAAAGTCCCGAAAATGTGCTTTGTCTTGCTCCAAGGGCAACTCCCAATCTTGAAATTTCAACAATTCCTCTTGTCATAAGAGCAGCCTTCGTGTTATCACCGTAACCTAGACCGTCACATATTCCAGCCCCCAAAGCTATTACATTTTTCAACGAACCACCCAATTCTACTCCTATAATATCGGGGTTAGTATATACCCTTAATCTGGAAGTCATGAACGTATCTTGAACAAATTGGGCAATTTTTTCATTTGTTGATGATACAACTGTTGCTGAAGGTACATTTCTTGCCACTTCTTCGGCATGATTGGGACCGGATAATACTGCAATAGGGTTGCCGGGTAAATATTCTTTAATTATTTCCGACATACGAAGTAAGGTTCCATTCTCTATCCCTTTAGCTAAATTTACAATTATCTGCTCCTTTTTTATAAAGCCTTTAAGCTTTGATACTGTTTCCCTTACAGCATGTGAAGGTGTGCCTAAAACAATAATACTACTGTCTTTGCAACAGTTTTCAATATCGTTTGTCACTTCTATACCGGGAGGCAAGCTAACACCCGGTAGATATGTAACATTTTCACCCGTTCTTTTCATTTCCTCCAATAATTCCGGATTTCTTATCCAAAGACTTACTTTCACTCCCTTATTGCTTAAGGAAATCGCATTGGCAGTACCCCAACTGCCGGCACCGATAATCGCGACTTTTTGCATTAATATCACCGCCTATCTAATTTTTGCCCTAATTTATTTTCAGTGCCTGTAAGTAACTTATGTATATTGGATCTATGTCTGTAAACTGCCATTATAGACAATAAGAAACTGAATATAACTAATTTTACAGGCTGTTTTGTAAAAAGCATGGTAATGGGAAAAGCTATCATTCCCAATATCGATGCCAAAGAAACATATCTAGTAATTGCTATAATCAATACCCCAACCGGAACGATACCGGCTACGATATACGGATTTATCGCTGCCATAACACCGATAGTAGTAGCAATACCTTTCCCACCTTTAAAGTTTAAAAATGCCGGCCAATTATGACCGATTACAACAAATAGTCCCGCCACTATTTGTCCGTCTTCTCCCGCTATAAAACTGCCTATCAGAACCGCTATTATACCTTTTATAATATCACCTAAAAGCGCTGCCAGACCCACTTTTTTACCAAGAGTGCGAAGCGCATTGGTTGCACCGGCATTTCCGCTGCCGTACTTTCTTATATCTATATCGGCATATAGCTTCGCTATGAAATATGCCGTTGAAAAATTACCTAAGACATAGGATAACACGCTGACAATTAATAGTTTATAAATAATACCCAATTTTTTATTCCTTTCCCCTTATAATGATTCTGATTGGTGTACCGTCAAAGCCAAAAGATTTTCTGATATTATTCTCTAAGTATCTTTCGTAAGAAAAGTGCATAAGAGAAGGGTCATTCACAAAAATAACAAAGGTAGGGGGTTTAACTGATACCTGGGTTCCATAGTAAATATTTAACCTTCTGCCTCCGGAGATTGATGGTTGGTTCATCAATACAGCCTCATTTATTATATCATTCAAAACTCCGGTTTGGATTCTTAGTGCATGTTGTGTTGATACATAATCCACCATATCTAATATTTTCGGAATCCTTTGCCCTGTCTTTGCGGAAACAAAAACAACGGGGGCATAAGCCATAAAAGGAAGCACTCTGAGTAAATCTGTTTTGTATGTATTGACGGATTTGTTATCCTTTATAATCAAATCCCACTTGTTTACAATTATCAAAACTCCTTTACCTTGTTCGTGTATAAATCCCGCAATTTTACTGTCCTGTTCACTGATGCCTTCTTGGGCGTCTATTACTAAAAGACAAATATCAGCCCTTTCTATAGCTGTAAATGCTCTTATAACACTATACCTTTCAACTGCTTCACTGATTTTACTTTTTCTTCTTATACCGGCAGTATCAATAATCACATATTCTTGTTGACCTTTCTTTAAAAAAGTATCAATGGCATCCCTGGTGGTTCCGGGTACATTGCTGACAATCACCCTGTCTTCTCCCAATATGGAATTTATTATTGAGGATTTGCCAACATTTGGTTTACCGACAACAGCTACTTTTATCGTCAAATCGTCGTATATATCTTCCCCTTCCTTTGGAAAACCTTTTATCACTTCGTCTAAAAGATCGCCTATACCTAAGGATTGCCCGGCAGATACGGCCATCGGGTCTCCCATTCCCAAGTTATAAAATTCAAATATATTATCTTTGTATTTCGGTGCATCTATTTTATTACATGCCAATACTACAGGCTTATCAGCTTTTCTTAAAATATCGGCAACTTCCAAATCCGTCGGGTTTATTCCCTCCTGACCGTCTACAACAAATATAATAACATCTGCTGTTTCAATTGCTATTTCTGCTTGCCTTTGCATTTGTACCATAATGATATCTTCTGAGTAGGGTTCTATACCTCCCGTATCGATAATATAGAAAGATGCTCCAACCCACTCCGCTTCAGCAAATATTCTGTCTCTCGTAATACCGGGGGTATCTTCAACTATGGAAATACGCTTTCCCGCTATCTTATTAAAAAGTGTTGATTTCCCTACGTTTGGTCTTCCAACTATTGCAACTATTGGTTTCGACATTCAGAGCACTCCATTTCTTCTTTAGCATTTTTCTAAAACATTTTTAACTAAATCGCTTCCGTCTTGTTTGCAAACAGTTATTCTTATTCCTAAAGCCTTTTCAATATCATCCACGGTTAAATCATCCAAAAACACTTTTTCATCTCTTTTTAACATATTATCCGGAATTAAAACATTTTTACAAGTAATTTTGTTTTTAAGCTGTGTTATTATATCTTTACCGACAACGAGTCCGGCCACTTTCACAGAATCACCGAAAAAGTCATTAGATATGCAAAGTGTTTCCAATTCAGTATTGGGTAACCTGTTCATAATTGCATCAGCTGCTTCTTTCAAATAGGGAGTTGCGTATTCTCCGGTAACAATGGCAGCTTTTTTATAGCCGATACGCTTAGGTAACTGCATTTCCAAAGATTTGTTAACCTCATATTGAAACAGTCTTATTAATCCGACTCCATTTTCTAATTGAGGAAAACCTTCATAGCTATCATAAGAAGGCAACTCTTTTGATGCCAATACATAAAACTCATCGGATAAAAAAATAAATTTAGTTCCAATGGATGAATATAAGATTTCTTGAATTTTCTCAATCTGGCTTATAACCTTCAAGGCTTTTATTTTATCATAACCAATTAAGGGATAAAGACCTTCCCTATATTTTGTCAATCCGACAGGTACGGCTGCGAGACATGAAAGTTGGGGATAATATTTATATAAATCCTTTACAGTGCAACCTAGTTGGGAACCGTCATTTATTCCCGGGCATAGCACTATCTGGCCTTTCATTTCAATTCCACCATCCTTTATCTTATCTAAATACTTCATAACATTTACTGCATTTTTGTTATTAAGCATTTTCTTTCTTAATTCCAAATCTGTTGTATGAATTGAAATATTTATTGGACTTATCCTATATCGTATTATTTTATCTATATCTTCATCCTTTAGGTTTGTCAAGGTTACAAAATTTCCCTGCAAAAATGATAGTCTTGTATCATCATCTTTGAAGTATAAAGTATTTCTCATGCCTTTTGGCAATTGGTCAATAAAACAAAAGATGCATTTGTTACAGCATGTTTTTTGTTTATCTATAATACCGTCAAAAATAAATCCCAGGTCTTCGTCATAATCTTTTTCTATATCTAACTCCCAGATCTCACCGTCTGCTTTCTCGATTTCAATAACTAAAGCTTCATCACAGGTTAAAAATTTATATTCCAATATATCTTCTATATCTTTTCCATTTATGCTAATTAATTTATCCCCTTTTTCTATACCCATCTCATCAGCTATACTATTCGGTTTTATATCCTTTATGCTAATCTTTTGTAAAACCATATAGTCCTCCATAAATCCGTTAATAATTTTTATATACCGGATAAGCTCTAAATACTGTTTATCTTTCTTTCATCAATTTGTTGAGTTCATCCATAAAAGTATTAATATCTTTGAATTGTTTATATACAGAAGCAAACCTTACATATGCAACATCATCTAATCTTTTCAGCTTATTCATAACCATCTCACCGATTTTTTTACTTTCAATTTCTTTCTCCATAGTGTTATAAAGCTCCATTTCCACACTATCGGCTATTTCCTCAATCTCGTTCACTGATATTGGTCTTTTTTGACATGATCTTATTAAGCCGTTAATGATTTTTTCTCTTTGAAATGCTTCTCTTCTTCCATCTCTTTTAACAATTATCAACGGAATCTCTTCAATTTTTTCATAGGTAGTAAACCTTCTGGAGCACTTCTCGCACTCTCTTCTTCTTCTTATGACGGAATACTCATCCGCCGGTCTGGAATCAACCACTTTGCTTTCATTCCATCCGCAATATGGGCATTTCATAGCTATCCTCCCCTGTCTCCAATCTAAGTATAACTTTTATTTGCCTATTAATATACATCTAACACTATTGTAAAAGAAAAATAGCTTTAAGTGAAGTGATTTCAATCATTTATATCAATTAGTATTAAATCTGTGCCTATCTTTTTGATTTGCCCCCACGGTACTACTATATCATTGTCTTTAGGCAATAACCCAAAAAACTTGGCTTGCGATGGAAGAATTAAAGCTTCTATATGTCCTGTTTCAATATTAATCTCTACATCAATAGCGAACCCAAGCCTCTTACCCTGCTCCAAACTGACAATTTCTTTCTGCCGTAGTTCTGATACTTTGAACATGTGATCCCCCTCATTCCTATGGTTTTAATTAAATATACAAGTCCGGTTTTAAAAATAGAACTAATTTGTAATTAAGTATCCATAATTCAGTTATTTACATAAAAAAAGCGGCAAAGCCGCATATCAATTTAAATATATTTTCTCATATGAGTGAGGGCAGTTTTCTCCAGGCGCGATACTTGAGCCTGTGAAATTCCTATTTCCTCCGCAACCTCCATTTGAGTCCGCCCTTGAAAAAATCTTAAGCTCAGTATAAGCTTTTCCCTCGCATTAAGTTTCCTCATCGCCTCTTTTAATGCGATGTTTTCTATCCAGGTTTCATCTTGATTCTTCTCATCTGCCACTTGATCCATAACGAAAATTGCATCGCCGTTATCATGATATATGGGTTCAAATAATGATAACGGATCTTGAATGGCATCCAAAGCAAAAACTACTTCTTCAACCGGTATGCTGAGCTCTTCCGCTATTTCTGATATAGTCGGTTCTTTTGAATTCTTATTGATTAAGCCGTCTCTGACTTGTAAGGCCTTATATGCAATATCTCTTAAAGATCTGCTTACTCGTATTGAGTTATTATCTCTTAAGTACCTTCTTATTTCTCCGATTATCATTGGAACTGCATAAGTAGAAAACCTAACATTTTGTTTTATATCAAAATTATCAATTGCTTTTATTAAACCAATACAACCTACTTGAAACAAATCATCAACATATTCGCCTCTGTTATTGAATCTTTGTATTACGCTTAATACCAAACGGAGGTTACCTTTTATAAATTCTTCCCTCGCATCTATGTCCCCATCCTTAATTCTTTTCATTAATTCAACCATTTTATCATTTTTTAAAACGGGGAGTTTTGAGGTATTGACGCCGCATATCTCAACTTTATTTATCTTCATTTTAGCCCACCCTTTTATTATTGTTGACATTTAAATTATTGCCATCGAGGCTGTTTTTATTCAAAATAAATGCAATGTGGCTAAAAAGAAAAGACCGGATATTCGGCCCGGTCTAAACCATTTTGTTTATTTCCTTTTTCAGTCTGGTGATTATTCTCTTTTCCAATCTTGATATATAAGATTGCGATATTCCCAATAAATCCGCTACTTCTTTTTGGGTTTTTTCTACCCCGTCATTTAGGCCAAATCGTAATTCCATAATCCTTTTTTCTCTCTCATTAAGCATTTTTAATGCTATTTCCAACAACTCTTTATCTGTTTCGTCTTCTAAATACCTATATATAAGATCATTTTCCGTGCCCAAAATATCTGATAATAGCAACTCGTTACCGTCCCAGTCTATATTCAATGGTTCATCAAAGGATATTTCCGATTTTTGTTTAGTATTTCTTCGTAAATACATGAGAATCTCATTTTCAATACATCTCGAGGCGTATGTAGCCAGTTTTATTTTCTTTTCCGGATCAAATGTATTAACAGCTTTTATTAATCCTATAGTACCGATTGAAACCAAATCTTCGACACCGACTCCCGTATTTTCGAATTTTCTTGCTATATAGACCACAAGCCTGAGATTTCTTTCGATGAGTATTGTTCTTACAATATTTTCTTCTTTTTTTAATCTTGAAATAAGAAACAGCTCTTCATCGGTCTCCAATGGGGGAGGCAGAGCCTCACTTCCCCCTATATAGAATATCCAATTATCATCCTCCGTTATAAATCTTTTGAATAGTTTAGTAAAATAAATTTGTAATAATAGCGCCGATCTTTTTATTAGTTTATGCATTGCTGTTACCTCCATTAAAAACACCTAAAATATCAGGGTGAATCAA
>CAYXAT010000002.1:0-1287 GCA_964462065.1 uncultured Clostridiaceae bacterium
TCGGTTTTCATGTATTCCAAAATTTCATTTGTTGTTATCATTTTTTACCTCCGTTGTTTTGTTATATTCATTTTATCATTATTAGTGTTATTATGGGTAAATTTTTGGAATTTAATGAAGGAAAATGAGATGATGGTTGTTAGGGGTATCGGTATGTTGTTTTGTATCCGGGTCGGCGTGGAAACCGACCCCTACATTATCAGAGAACAGGTGTCCAGGAGTCGGAAAATAGTCAAGATTCTTCACTGACGTTCAGAATGACATTTTTGGGGTTGGGGTATTACTCTGATGTTGTGGACGTGCGAAGCACGCCCTTACGGTTGTGTTGTTATATTGTTTTGTTTTCGGGCAGGCAGAGTCGTCTGCCACTACGGTTGTATCGGTATGTTGTTTTGTATCTGGGTCGGCGTGGAAACCGACCCCTACATTATCAGAGAACGGAGAACAGGTGTCCGGAGAACAGATTGTTGGGGTCGTGTCTTTGGGGTGAAGATTCTTCACTTTGTTCAGAATGACGTTTTTGGATTTGGGTATCGGTATATTTATTGGTAATTGATAGGTTGTTGTTTTTAAGAAAATTTTGTGATAAATTTGTAGGGGAAAGGGGTTTGAGTGCAGATGGAATTGAATGAGGTTATAAGTAATGAGATTAAGTTGTTTGTGAAGAATTGTGATAAGGTTACTAAGTATAGGGAGCCGTTGGTGGGGTTTTGTGATACCAAGAGTCCTGATTTTGATGAGCTAAGGGTTATCGCCGCGCCGAATCATTATATGCCTACAGATTTATTACCTGAGGCTGTATCAGTGGTATCATTTTTCTTACCTTTTACTGAAGAGTTGGTGGATATCAATCAAAACCACAGTTATATTTCAAAAGAATGGGCTGTAGCTTATGTGGAAACTAATAGGCTGATTGATGAGATTGTGGTTCATATGGGGGAGTATTTGAAAAAATATGGAGTGAAATGCAGCAGCAATCCGGCTCGTGAAGGCTTTTCCCAGGAAATATTGATGCATAGATGGTCTCAGAGGCATGTGGCAAGGATATGCGGGTTGGGAAGCTTCGGTATTAATAATATGCTTATTACCAAATCCGGATGTGCCGGAAGGTATGGAAGCTTTGTAATAGATGCACCTTTGGATTATAACGAGACTAATACAGAAGAGTATTGCCTATATAAAAAGGACGGCAGCTGCGGAGTATGTGTGGATTTGTGTCCTACGGGGGCTTTGGCGGCGGACGGGTTTGACAGGCATAAATGCTATGCATGGCTTAAGGAAACAAAT
>CAYXAT010000002.1:1387-8838 GCA_964462065.1 uncultured Clostridiaceae bacterium
GTTGAGATATCAACGCATCTTGCGTAATCGGGTTTGCCTGTGCCTTCCATAATCCCGGGGATAGTTTTGAACTGTCTTCTCACTTCTTCTATCATGGAAAACGCTGCTTTACCAACTGCTTCCATTGTTAAAGCACCGAAGAGGAAGGGAAGCATTCCGCCTAAGAATAGTCCAACTATTACATAGGGATCAAGTAAATCTATTTTATCCAAGTTCACTGCTTGTGAATAGGATGCGAATAATGCCAAAGCTGTAAGTGCTGCGGAACCGATGGCAAAGCCTTTGCCTATGGCCGCAGTGGTATTACCTACCGAGTCAAGAGCATCGGTTATTTTTCTCACGGATTCGGGTAAATCAGCCATTTCAGCGATACCTCCGGCGTTATCTGCAATTGGTCCGTAAGCATCAACGGCTACAGTCATTCCTGCAGTGGAAAGCATGCCCACAGCCGCAAGGGCTATTCCGTATAATCCGTCAAATTTATAGGCAACGATAACCGCCGCACAGATGAATATAACGGGAGCTACGGTAGACAGCATACCTACACCCAGACCGCTTATAATTGTGGTTGCGGGTCCCGTCTCCGATTGTTGTGCTATTCTTTTTACATATTTATATGTGTCCGAGGTATATATCTCGGTTAAAAATCCGATAATCACACCGGCTATAACTCCTGCGGCAATTGCCACAAAAGCGCCAAGATTACCGAACATTGATTTACTCATAAAAAAGGCCGCTATAAGTACTATTATTGAGCTGGCATAGGTACCGTTCTTTAATGCGGATTGAGGGTTTGATCCTTCTCCCGTTCTTACAAACATGGTGCCTATGATGGATGCAATTATTCCTACTGCGGAAAGAAGTAGCGGAAATAATACACCTTGCGGTTTGCCCGCATAAAAAATAGCCCCAAGGGTTATGGCGGAGATTATTGAACCCACATAGGATTCAAAAAGGTCTGCGCCCATCCCGGCAACGTCACCTACGTTATCACCAACGTTATCAGCTATAACGGCAGGGTTTCTCGGGTCGTCTTCGGGGATTCCCGCTTCCACTTTACCTACCAAATCAGCGCCCACGTCGGCAGCTTTTGTATAGATGCCGCCGCCCACTCTTGCGAATAATGCGATGGAGCTTGCACCCAAGCCAAAGCCCGTAACTATGTCTACATTACCTATGAAAATATATAAAGCACCGACTCCTAAAAGTCCCAACCCTACGACACACATACCCATTACAGCACCGCCGTTAAAGGCTATGCCAAGAGCTTCGTTTTGTCCGTGCTGTGCCGCATTGGCTGTCCTTGCGTTTGCTTTAGTAGCTACTTGCATTCCGAAATATCCTGCTAATATGGAGAATATGGCACCGATAATAAAACATAATGCCGTAAGCCAGCTTTTTAGCAGTAAGCCTATGATAAGAGACAAAACTACTATAAAGATTGCCAAAACTCTGTATTCTCTAAAAAGAAATGCCATTGCCCCTTCATGAATGTATCCCATGATTTCTTTCATTCTGTCATTTCCCGGATCCTTTTTGGTTATTCCGGTCGCTAAGAAATATGCAAAAATCAAAGCTACTATACCGGATAAAGGAGCCAGTATTGTTAAATCCATATCGTTTACCTCCCTTTATCTGTCTGTTCTTTTTTAATTCTTCTATATTGTATTTCCTTTTATACGTGTTTCACTTTGGTACAGTTATTTTACCATTACCAATGCAACGGATAGAATCATAAATAAGACAGCGGCGACTGTTGTGATTTTTGCAAATAAAGCTTCGTATCCTTTGCTGCGTTGTTTACCGAATAGTTGCTCAGCACCTCCGGCTATGGAACCGGACAGTCCGGCGCTTTTACCGGGTTGTAGCAAAACGCTTATTATTAATGTAAGACATACTATAAATTGTACTGCTATTAAAAACACTCTCATAGCTGCACCTCCCATCTTGTAGGATTAACAAATGTATTCTATCATAATGCATTAGATAATACAATAGGGTGACAGAGAACAGAGAACAGGTTGTTATGGTCATGTCTCTAGGGTCAAGATCCTTCGGCTTTGCCTCAGAATGACAGTTTGGGTAGTTCTCTGGGGTCGAGGGCGTGCGAAGCACGCCACTACGGTTGTATCGTTATGTATACGGGCAGACAGAGTCGTCTGCCACTACGGTTGTATCGTTATGTTATTTTATATACGGGTCGGCATGGAAACCGACCCCTACATTGTCAGAGAACGGATGCCCGGAGAACAGGTTTTTGGGATCGTGTCTCCGGGGTCAAGATCCTTCGCTTTGCTCAGGATGACATCTTGGATGGTTCTCCGGATCAAAATTACGGTTTTGTTTAGAGATTGAAGAAGGCTTTGAGGCCGGCGTATTGGGCGTCGGGGCCAAGGAATTCTTCGATTCTTATCAATTGATTGTATTTGGCTACTCTATCGGTTCTGGAGGGGGCTCCGGTTTTTATTTGTCCGGCGTTTACCGCCACCACCAAATCAGCTATAGTCACATCTTCCGTTTCACCGGATCTGTGGGATACCACGGCGGTGTAGCCGCCTCTGTTTGCCATTTCTATGGCATCCAGGGTCTCCGTTAGGGTTCCTATCTGATTAAGCTTTATAAGAATGGAGTTGGCCACTCCCATTTTTAGACCTTTTTCTAGTCTTTCCGTATTGGTTACAAATAGGTCGTCACCCACTATCTGAACCTTTTCTCCCAGTCTTTCCGTCATACGTTTCCAACCTTCCCAGTCATCTTCTGCCAATCCGTCTTCTATAGATATTATTGGGTATCTGCTGACGATTTCTTCATAGAAAACTATCATTTCTTCGGAGCTTTTTACCACTCCCTCGCCTTCCAGATGATATTTACCGTCTTCTTTATACATTTCTGTTGCGGCAGCATCAAAGGCGATAAAAACATCTTCTCCCGGTTTGTATCCCGTTTTATTTATTGCTTCAACAATAACTTGCAATGCCTCTTCATTGGATGTGAGATTCGGAGCGAATCCTCCCTCATCTCCTACCGAGGTATTGTAGCCTCTGCTTTTCAACACCGATTTCAAGTTATGAAATATTTCAGCGCACATTCTCACAGCTTCTTTAAAACTTGCCGCTCCCACAGGCATTATCATGAATTCTTGAATATCAACATTATTATCTGCATGGGCACCGCCGTTTAATATATTCATCATGGGTACCGGCAAGGTCTTTCCGTTGACTCCGCCTATGTAACAAAATAAAGGTATATTGAGTTGGTTTGCTGCAGCGCGTGCCGCTGCGATGGAAACTCCCAAGATTGCGTTTGCACCTAAGTTTGCTTTGTTGGGAGTGCCGTCAAGTTCGATTAGTTTATTGTCTATTTCCACTTGGTTCATCGCATTCATACCTACAATTTCCGGTGCAATTATGCTATTTACATTATCAACAGCCGTAAGCACTCCTTTGCCTAAATATCTGCTTTTGTCACCGTCTCGCAGTTCTACAGCTTCAAAAGCCCCCGTAGAAGCACCCGAAGGCACGGCGGCTCTACCAAATATGCCGCTTTCCAATTCCACTTCCACTTCTATTGTAGGGTTGCCTCTGGAGTCGAGTATTTCTCTTGCATATACATCGATAATAGTTGACATTTAAACCACCTTCCTAATTAATAATTAATGATTTTTGCGAAATCTTGGGCCTTTAGGCTTGCTCCGCCTACCAATGCACCGTCGATTTCTTCCATTCCCATCAAATCTTTTATATTGTCCGGCTTCACGCTTCCGCCGTATAGTATTCTTGTATTTTTGGCAGTATTTTCACCGAAGTTTTCCGATAGTAATTTCCTTATGTAACCGATGGCCTCATTAGCATCCTCTTTTGTGGCTGTTTTCCCAGTGCCTATAGCCCACACGGGTTCATAGGCTACTATAAGGTTTTCCAAGTTTTTATCTTTTAAGTCAGCCAAGCTGCATTCTATTTGTTCTTTTATTATGTCAAAGGTAATATTCTTTTCTCTTTCTTCCAAAGTCTCGCCAACGCAAAGTATGGGATGCAGATTGTGATTAAATGCGGCCTTTACTTTTTTATTTATGAATGCGTTGTTTTCACCGAATATGTGTCTTCTTTCAGAATGGCCTAAGATTATGTACTTTATGCCTATTTCCTTCAGGAATACCGGGGATACTTCACCGGTATAGGCGCCTTTGTCTTCATAGTGCATGTTCTGTGCACCCGGATTTATTATTGTATCGGTCAGAAGCTTTGATGCTTCATACAGGGATATAAAGCTTGGACATATTATGATGTCGATGTCGTTACGTTTGGCTAGCGGCAAAAGTTCATTCAGTGTATCGAGAGTTTCGCTCACGGTGTTATGCATTTTCCAGTTGCCGGCAATTATAGGTTTTCGCAATTTTTTCACCTCGTGTTATTTTTTTGGGGTCATTCCCAAGGGGTCAAGATCCTTTATTGTTCTACGCTTACGGGTCGGCGTGGAAACCGACCCCTACACCTTAGAGAACAGATGTCCGGAAAACAGATTGTTAGGGTCATGTCTCTGGGGTCAGGATCCTTCGGTTACAGAGAACAGATGTCCGGTTGTCAGAGAACAGATTGTTTGGGTAGTTCTCTGTGGTCAAGATCCTTCGCTGTGCTCAGGATGACAGTCTTAGGTTGTTATTTGTTATCTATGGCGGCGATGCCGGGGAGTTCTTTGCCTTCCAGGAATTCCAATGATGCGCCGCCGCCGGTGGATATATGGGTCATTTTATCGGCGAAGCCTAATTGTTCGATGGCTGCAGCAGAATCTCCGCCTCCTATTATAGTGGTTCCGTCTACTTTTGATAAGGCTTCTGCCAGTGCATATGTACCTTTTGCAAAGGGCTCCATTTCAAAAACACCCATAGGCCCGTTCCAGATTACTGTTTTTGCAGTCTGTACTACCTGACTGAATATATCTCTTGTTTTTTCACCTATATCCATGCCCATATAATCAGCAGGAATTTTATCCGAATCAACAGTATGATATTCCGTATCCTCTTTGAACTCGCGGGCAACAACCGTATCAACGGGAAGGAGTAATTTAATTTTGCCTTCCGCTTCTTTCAATATATCCGACGCTAATTCCACTTTATCGTCTTCCACGATGGATGTACCAATTTCCCTACCCATAGCCCTAAAGAATGTATAAGCCATGCCGCCTCCTATAAGCAAAGTATCAACCTTATCCATTAGGTTTTTTATAACACCTATTTTATCGGAAACTTTGGCTCCGCCCAGTATTGCCACAAAGGGTCTTTCGGGATTGGATATGGCTTTTCCCATGAAGTCCAATTCTTTCATTATAAGAAAGCCTATGGCGGAGGGTAAATAATCGGCAACTCCCGCCGTGGAAGCATGGGCTCTGTGTGCCGTTCCAAAAGCATCATTGACAAAGATTTCACCCAAGGAGGAAAGTTTCTTTGCAAATTCCGGATCATTCTTTTCTTCTTCACCGTGGAAACGTACATTTTCCAAAAGCATTATTTGCCCGTCTTGCAACGCTTCAGCTTTACTCGCTGCATCTTCATCTATCACGTCTTTGGCGAAAATGATTTGTTCATTTAATAACTCCGCTAACCTTTTAGCCACCGGGGCTAATGAGAAATCCGGGTTTACTTTGCCTTTGGGCCTGCCTAAATGGGACATAAGTATTACTTTTGCCCCTTTATCCTTTAAATAAGTAATAGTGGGTAGAGCCTCTCTTATCCTTCGGTCATCGGTAATATTGCCTTCCTTATCCATGGGGACATTAAAATCGACTCTAACTAAGACCTTTTTCCCACTAACATTTAAATCTTTTATAGTTTTTTTTGTGAACATTATCATACCTCCAATATTATCAGATAATATAATCAGGTAAAATTATTGATACCTCCTTCTCCTTGAAGATGCGGGGATGCCCATTTCGTCTCTGTATTTTGCAACGGTACGTCTAGATATTTTATAACCTTCTTTTTTCAGTGTGTCTGCTATAGTCTGATCGCTGACAGGTTTTGATATATCTTCTTCACAGATTATTGACTTTATTCTCTTTTTAATACTCTCCGAGGAAATCTCTTCACCGAAGCTTGTTTCAACTCCGGATTTGAAAAAGTATTTTATATCAAATATGCCCTTTGGCGTTTGAGCGTACTTGCCGCTTATGGCTCTGCTTACGGTGGATTCGTGAACCTCAATGGTATCGGCAATGTTCTTCAGCGTCATTGTTTTTAGGCAGCCGTCGCCTTTTTCAAAAAAGTCCATTTGATAATCCAATATCGCTTTTATCACTCTATATAATGTATTCTTCCTCTGATCCAGACTTTTAATCAGCCATAGAGCAGATGATAGTTTATCGTTTACAAATTTCATGGCTTCGGAGGATTTGTCCCCCTTATTAATTATATTCTTATAATAGTTATTTATCATCAGCCTTCCACCGTAATAATCATTAATTATAATTACATATTGGCCGCTAACCTTTTCGATAAAAACATCCGGTACCACATATCTGCATTCTCTGCCGCAATAGAAGGACCTACCCGGTTTAGGCTCCAAATCTTTTATGATGTCACTATACTTCTGCGCCTCTCCTATAGTTATGGAAAGTTTTTTTGCGATATGTCCCAATCTGTTGCCGGCAATATCGTCCAGATACTCTTTTATTACGGTTTCCAGTTTTTCGTCTTTTAAACCTTTAAGTCTTGTTTGGATGAGAAGACATTCTGAAAGAGATGATGCTCCCACACCGGGAGGGTCGAACCCCTGAACTATTTTTAAAACTCTTTCCACTTCTTCAGGTTTTACTTTTAGGATGTTCGCTATTTCTGAAATAGTTATGCAAAGATAACCGTTATCATCAAGACTTTCTATTATATATTGCCCTATTTTTCTTTCCTTTTTCCCTAATTTACCGGTGTTTAGTTGAAAAGTCAGATAATCTTTCAAAGTATCGCCGTAGGTTATAAAGTTTTCATAAGAATACTCGGGGGTTTCTTCATTAATGCTATTTTCAAGGTAATAATTCTTCCCTTGATACTGCAAATATTCTTTCCAATCGATTTCGTCGAAAGAGGTTTTGTCTTTGTCCTCTTTTTCTTCCGGATTCTCCTCTTTTTCCTCTTGCTCGTTTTCCACTATTTCAAGAACGGGATTGTTCTCCAGTTCTTGTTTTATCAATTCTTCCAATTCAACTGTGGGTAATTGCAATATTTTTAGCGCCAGTCTCAGTTCAGGCGTCATTATCAATTTTTGTTGTTGTTCAAGTACTAAATCATATCCCATTCTCATCGTTTTCACCTCTTTAGCATTGAGTTGTCGGCTATTTGATTATATCACAATTTTATGTTTGTTCATAATTTTTTAAAAAAGTGGAAAGCAGAAAACGGAAAGGGGGACAGGTACCAGAGAACGGAGGTCGGATGCCCGGAGAACAGAGCGCTAGGGTCGTGA
>CAYXAT010000002.1:8848-44414 GCA_964462065.1 uncultured Clostridiaceae bacterium
ATTAGAAAGTTGGAATGTTGGAAAGTTGGAAGGTTGGAAAGGGGAACGGGGGACGGGGACGGGGGGACGGAGTGTTGGGGGCGTGTATTTGGGGAAAGGGGAAAGTGGAAAGGAGAAAGTGGAAAGGAGAAAGCGGAAAGGAGAAAGTTGGAATGTTGGAAAGGGGGACGGGGGACGGGGGGCTGGGGGCGTGTATTTGGGGAAGTAGAAAGTTGGAAAGAGGAACGGGGGACGGGGGGCGGAAAAACGGTTGGGACATAATAAAGACCGGGCAATGCCGGTCTCTAAAGTTTCTATTATTTTAATGCTCTTTATTTTTCGCCTTTGTCGTAGGGGGTGCCGCTGGCGGCGGGGGCTGTGGCTCTGCCGATGATACCGGACACCGCAAGCATGGTCATGATATAAGGCAGTGCGAAAAGGAACTCTTTTGGCACTTTTAGACCGAAGGACATAGATATGGTTTGTATGGCATCGGCCAATCCGAAGAATAAGCATGCCAGTGCGGCGCCTATCGGATGCCATTTACCGAAGATCATGGCTGCAAGGGCTATAAACCCTCTGCCTGCTACCATTCCTTCTTTAAACAAGCTTATAGAGCCTATGGACAGTGATGCACCGCCTATACCTGCCAGCATTCCGCTTATGGTGACACATATATATCTCATCTTGTACACGTTTATTCCCAAAGTGTCCGCGGCTCTCGGGTGTTCACCCACAGACCTGAGCCTTAAACCAAAAGCCGTCTTATATAATACGAAATAGGATATGGCAACTAATATTACTGCCAGGTAGGTGAACATATTAAAAGGACCCCAGGGTGTGAAATAGTCCACATTACCGGTCTGCCCCGGTTTTCCCCAGATTTCCACCAACAAGAAGGTTGATAGGCTTGCCGCCAAAATGTTTATTGCCGTTCCCACAACTACCTGGTTTGCCTTGAAATATATGCTGAGAAATGCGAGAAGCAATCCAAATACTCCGCCCATTACCATAGCTCCTAAGAATCCCAACCAGGGTGAAGATGTTTTAAAGGATATCAACACGGCCGTAAAGGCGCCTACCGTCATCATCCCATCAAGCCCTATATTCACCACACCGGACCTTTCCGAGAAGGTTCCGCCCAAAGCCGGAAAAATAAGCGGGGTTGCTGATCTTATAGTAGAAAAGAATAATATGCTAAATATACTCAACATATTACATCACTCCCCCCTTCGTCATGGCTTTGGCATTTCTTTTATCTTTAACGGCTCCGAATAATACCCGCACAAAGTTTGCGGCAACGAAGAGTATGATGATGCCTTGGATGATTCCCACAACTTCTTTAGGTATTCCCTCCACCTGCATCATGGGACCGCCTTTTTGCAAGATGCCAAATAGCAAAGCAGACAGTATTACTCCTATGGGATGGTTATTGCCTACCAAAGCCACGGCTATGCCGTCCAAACCGTAACCTGTAAAGCCGAAAAGGTTATTAACCCTGTATTGCACTCCCGCTGTCTGTATTCCTCCTGCCAATCCTGCGAAAAGACCTGATATAAACATAGCAAGAACTATGTTTCTGCTCACGTTGATGCCGCCGTATTCCGCCGCATGAGGGTTAAACCCTACGGCCCTTATTTCATAGCCTCTTATGGTTTTATTAAGGAGATAATATGCCAAAAGTGCTACTATAAGGGCGATTATTATACCTATATGGATTCTTGAATATTTAAATTGAACAAACCTTTCGGAGAATCTCCATAGCTTTGCGGACTTCGCAATCTCTACTGAAAAGGCTTTGTTGGGTTCATTTAGCACCGTCATTATCAAATAATTACTGAAATTCATGGCGATATAGTTCATCATTATGCTGTTTATTACCTCGTGAGAGCCAACTTTGGCTTTCAGCCATCCGATTATTCCCGCCCATATGCCGCCGCCTATGGCTCCTGCCAACAGGGTTATAGCCACGTGCAAAACCGGATGCAAACCGTCAAAAGCCCAACCGGCCCAAAGTGATGTAACTCCGCCTATTATGAACTGGCCTTCCGCTCCTATGTTAAAAAGCCCGCATCTGAATGCAAAGGCAATGGACAGTCCCGTCAATATCAAAGTGGTTGTTGTAACAAGAGTCTCGCCGAATTTATTCAAATCACCCAGGCTCCCCATAAATAGGGCTTTAAATGCAACGATAGGGTCCTTGCCAAAGGCGTATACTAAAATTCCTGCAGCTACAAAGGAAAATATGATGGCAATGATGGGGTACATTATCTCTTTTAAAACATTTAAAATATCATTTTTAAATTCATTATTTATTTTTTCCATTTACAGCCCTCCTAATGCTTGACCGACTGCTCGCCGCCGGCCATCATTACTCCCAATCCTATTTCCGTTGCATCTTTGGCATCTACCGTGCCTACGATTTTTCCGTCATACATTACGGCAATTCTATCGGATAGTGACATTATTTCGTCCAATTCCAAAGAGACCAATAATATCCCTTTGCCCTTGTCTCTTTGCTCCAACAGCCTTTTATGGACGTATTCAATAGCGCCCACATCCAAACCCCTTGTAGGCTGTGATGCCACCAAAAGGCTTGGTTCTCTATCGAACTCCCTTGCTATGATAAGTTTTTGCTGATTACCACCGGATAATGCTTTTGCAAAAATCTTTTCATTTGGAGTCCTTATATCAAATTCTTTTATCAATTTTTTACTGTATTCTCTGATCTTTTTATAATCTAATCCGAATCTCTGCCTAAATGCCCGGCTTCTGTGATCACCTAAAATGGCATTTTCCGATAGGGAGAAATTCAAGATAAGGCCCCTGTTATGCCTGTCCTCCGGGATATAGCCAATTCCTGATTCAATTATCTCTTTTGGACTTTTGTTGGTTATATCCTCGTCATTTATAATAAGCTCCCCTTCGGTGGCTTTCCTGAGACCGGTAATAGCCTGCACCAATTCATTTTGGCCGTTTCCGTCAACACCGGCTATACCCAGTATCTCTCCACTTTTAACTTCAAAGCTTACACCTTTCACTGCTTCCAGTCCTCTGTTGTCCAAAACCTTTACATCTTTTACCCGAAGAACGCTATCACCCAGTTTGGCTTCCTGCTTTTCCACCAACAGGTTTACTTTTCTGCCCACCATCTTCTCAGCCAACTCTTCAATATTCGTCTCGGAAGTTTGAAGCGTGTCAATCATCTTGCCTCTTCTAATTATGGTAACAACGTCACTCATGGCCATTACTTCTTTTAGCTTATGGGTTATCAGTATAATGGATTTGCCTTCGTTGACCAGACTTTTCAAAATAATTCCTAATTCTTCTATCTCCTGGGGGGTCAAGACTGCTGTCGGTTCGTCCAGTATCAGTATCTCAGCGCCTCTGTACAAAGTTTTTAAGATTTCCACCCTTTGCTGCATGCCAACGGAGATATCCTGAACCTTGGCATAAGGGTCTACGTGCAATTCATATTTATTTGAAAGTTCTTCCACGTCTTTTATGGCTTTATCCAAATCCAGTTTCAGCCCCTTCTTAGGTTCAGAGCCCAGTACGATGTTTTCCGCAACCGTAAAGGGAGGTACCAACATAAAGTGTTGATGTACCATTCCTATACCCAAAGATATGGCCACATTGGGATTAGTTATTTTAACCAACTGACCGCGAACCATGATTTCCCCCTCATCCGGCGTATATAGACCGTAGAGGATATTCATAAGGGTAGATTTGCCCGCTCCGTTTTCGCCCAAGAGAACGTGAATCTCCCCTTGCTTTATTTCAAGGTTTATATCGTCATTAGCTCTTACTCCCGGGAAAGACTTGCCTATTCCTTTCATTTCAATAACAAGAGACAACCGTTCTTCCCACCTTTCCTGCATCTATAATAAAAGCTAGAGGCTTTCGCATCTAGCTCTTATCCTACTTTTTTAGTCTATTTAATTTCTACAGGTTTAAAATCCTCTAAATCTTCTCTTGTTGCGGGTACTATCAATGTACCACCGTTAATAGCATCTTTGTATTTATCGGCTTCAGCCGCAAGTTCTGCTGAAACGTTCTTACCGCCGTCACTGTATCCTACGCCTTCTTCTTTAAGGCCGAGTTCAAGGGCATTGGCTGCTCCGCCTTTGAAGTCATTGTTTACATAGGATTGAATTACAGTATAAGTAGCTGTATCAACTCTTTTTACCATACTGCAGAGAACTTTGTTCTTTGTTGATTCTGCAGATTGGTCCATATCAACGCCGATTGCCCAGAAATCTTTTTCGTCGGCTGCCTGGATAACGCCTATTCCGCAAGCACCTGAAGCGTGGAATATAACGTCGGCTTTTTGTTGGAATTGTGTAAGTGCAACTTCTTTACCTTTATCCGGATCATCAAATGCACCGGTGTAGTTAACCAAAACTTTTGCTTTGGGGTTGGCTGATTTTACACCGGCAATGAATCCGGCTTCGAATTTGTTGATTACCGGAAAATCCATCCCGCCAACGAATCCGATTACGTTTGATTTTGTTGTCAGACCGGCTATTACACCGACCAAGAAAGAGCCTTCATGTTCTTTGAATGTTACTGACATAACATTTGGTTTATCTACCACTTCATCAATAAGACCGAATAGTTTATCAGGATATTGATCCGCGGATGTATTCATTGCATCTTCAAACAAGAAACCCACGGCTAATGTAAGGTCTACGGATTGTGCCATGTTTCCCAGGTTTGGAGGATAATCATCCTGCTTTGTGGATTGTAAAAGCTTCGGCTCTACACCTAATTCTTTACCTGCTTTTTCAATTCCTGCCCATGCGCTGTCGTTAAAGGATTTATCACCAATTCCGCCTACGTCGGTAACCATACCGAAAGAGTATTTCGGAGCTTCCGGTTCAGGCTGTTTTTCTTCATCTGCATCAGGAGCCGGCGCCGGCTCTGCAGGCTTGGAACAGCCGGCAAACATCGCCAATACCATTACAAAGGCTAACAGTAAACATAGAAATCTTTTTGTCAATTGTATCTTCCCCCTTAAATTTTATTACTCATATTATTTACACAGTCGATTAATGTATTCTACATTAATTATAAAAATCCTGCTTATCAGCTTTTAAATTGGTCAGATTTATACTCTCCGGAAGGTCTTCTTTCATGGCCTTAGAGTATATCTGAAAATTATTTCTGCCTTTTTCTTTCGCTGCATACATGGCAATATCCGAATTCTTAAGCAACGTTCCCGCATCCATGCCGTCATCCGGATAGAAAGCGATGCCAAAGCTTGCAGTAATGTTTAATTCTTTATCGTCTATAAAAAAGGTATTCCCCAATGCTTTATGTATGCGCTCAGCAATATTTAAAGCAACCTCGCAACTCTCCAGGTTGTTTAGCATAGCTAAAAATTCATCTCCGGCAATTCTGGCTAAAAAGTCATTTTTTCTTATCAGATTGTTCAAACGGCTACCCACTTCAATTAAAAGCTTATCACCAAAATCGTGCCCGTAGGTATCGTTTACATTCTTAAATCTGTCCAGGTCGATAAAAAGCATTGCTGTGATTTCACCCCGGTCTTTGGCGGCTGCTAATTTTTGTTCTGCTTGATCCATAAAATATGCCCTGTTTGGGAGTTTTGTCAAAGAGTCATGATAAGCCCGATGTTTTATCATCTCTTCTTCTATTTTTTTCTCACTGATATCGGTATAAATACCGTATACTCCAACTTTTTGACCTTCATGTATTATTGGAAGGCCTATTAATGCCAAATCTATCATTGTTCCATCTTTACGCCTTCTCTTTACATCTTTTTGATACATTTGAGATTCCAATATAAAATCATTTACATTTGATCCTTCATTTTCCTTACCTAGTGGAAGAATCAAACTGCTGAGTTTTTTCCCTACTGTTTCCTCCGCATTATATCCGAATACACGCTCAAAGCTTGCATTGGTGTTCAATATATTATCATCTAAATCAATTATTACCGTAGCCTGAGGCGAGTTTTCAAACAGTTGGTTAAAATAAGTTTTCTGCAGCATCATCTCTTTATTCTTTAACACTATATTCTTTTCCAGACGTTTTATATAGAATCTGAGAAAGGCTATTATTGAAACAGCAACTATAATAATCAGTAATAGAATAAAGAATATTAAAGAGATGAGATCCTTTTTTTGTTTCTCGTAATATTCCAATGTATAGGATGAGAAGTATTTTTGATGCAGCAATTCAAAGGAACCGTTTTCTTTTAAAACCTTTAAACGATCATTTAAAAAACTCAATAATTCGGGATTATTCTTATTAACCCCTATCTTTAAATCTATAGAATATAGGTTGGTAATGCCGGGTAAAATTTTATTTTTGAACATTTTATTTATTACAATATAATTGACAGTTTCGTGGTTTCCTATTACACCATCCAGCCTGCCCTCATCCAAATCCAAAAGGGCATCTTCCATGCCTTTATAAGTATAATAGTATGTCGTTTTAATTTTAGTTTTCAATATATCTTCAGCATAAGAACCTCTGACAACTCCGATTTTACAGTTTTTTAGATCCTGCTTTTTTATATCCGGTCCGTCTGATCTTATAAATATATCCAGATATACTTTTTTAATTATATCGGTATGCAGGTAATCACCGTCGTGATGGTCCTCCCTGCATGTGACGATGCCTGAGGCATCTATTTCGCCTTCCACCAGACTTTTTAAAACTTCATTGAGCGCCCCCGAAGAGTATTCAACTTCATAAGGACCCTCGGAAAAAATCATGCCGGCTAATTCCAAATCAAAGCCCGCAAGCTCATCATTTTTCCAATAGGCGTAGGGCGGAAAATTCTCATCTACTCTGTATTTTATTTTTACAGGTTCTGCATTAGCGATAAGACAGCTCGTAAGGGTAAATGCCAAGGTGAGGATTATTACTATTTTTAATTTTGACATATTTTTAACCCGCTTCCTAAACACTTGTTTCAGAAGAATATTCTACACCTTCAAGCCTATTTCCTCTAGTTTTAGAAATAAATTAACCAATTGTTCGAAATTGGTGTAAAAAATGGTAAAGTCCGCTTCCCGGGTAGAAGCGGACTTTACTTAGCATAGACTATCTAATGGTTTTTGTGTGATATACTTATTATCGAATAGAACTCCAACCGCTTTTTCATAATCTTCATCGTTGGCGGTCAGAATTATGGGGCCCGTGCATCCCATGCCGCTCTCGGAATATATTCCTGCCTTCGCAAGCTCCACTACAGCGTTGTCCAGCTCTAATATATCTATACCGGCAATGGATTTTGTTACAACCTTTTTATCCGGCATTTTTACTTCCTCGGGCTCCGCTTTTTTAACGTCTGCTTTGAGACCTTTCAATATTTCATCAAGACCCGCCTTTTTGGCTTTCTCAAATTCAGCTTTCGTCACTTCCTTTAGCTTCCCTTTTGCGCTGGAAGCCGCAAACCTCAGTGCCTCACATACTACGGGAGAACCCGATGCTCTTGAGAGTATACATACTATTTTGCCTTGGCCTTCTCCCACGCCGGGACCGTAGCCGTAACCTAACGATTCGTAGCTCCCTCCCGTTGTATAGGACGAAAACATTTTCATCATGATGTTACCTGTTAAGGTATCCATGACCATTACGTCGGAAGCTGCTGCCAACAGGTCATTGCCTCGCATTATGCAACCGCCGTCTGCTCTCACAGATTCGGCAAATTCTATATCATAGCCATTTTCTTTCAACTCTTTAAGGGCTCTCTCAACTTGTCTTGCCCCGTCAACATTTAATATCCCTACGGTGGGGTTTTTAATCCCCAAAGCTTTTGCGGTAATTATCCCGTGCAGGGCGTTTTTAATCATACCTTCAACTCTATGGGTTGAAGAAGTCCCGGTAGTAGTAGCAAGAATCAATTCCTTACCGAATCCCGGGGTTATTACTCTGCCAACAGTGGAAACTCCTATGGGGAAATTATAGTGCATAGTAACGGCTGCATCTAATTCACCGCTGTCCAGCAATTCATCCATCTTTTTATGCATATCTTCTTCGGAGTTTACTTCCACTACTTTTAATCCTGTGTTAACTTTCGGTCCGAGTAGAACAATTTCAAAGTCATTATACTTATTTGCCGCAAGTTCCGCTCCTTTCACCAACTCTTCAATGCCCAGTTCGCTGCCCAAGGTGGTAAGACCTATTTTAACCTTGGGACCAAAACTGCCTGTAAGCATGGCATCGGCGATTTCGTTAAACACTTCTCCTATTTGGTTTTTTACATCTTTCATTACAATCACCCCTACTCTTTACTTAGTAAGAATGCTGCGAATTCTTTCATTGTTTCTGCTACCATTCCCTTTATTTCTTCCTTTGATACCGTTTGAGTTTCTTCCGCTTTGCCCGGATTCTTCTCCATTACTATGGATACACCATCAAAAAGATTAGTCATTCTCCCCAAGAATAAGCTTCCTTTACCCACTATCATCGCTCTGTCGATTTGACCCTGCTCAATCAGCACTTTCGCAGCCCCCACAAAAGGTATGCCCGAAGGTATGTGTCCCTGAGTCGGTGCAAAGCCCGGCATGCCGTGGTTTTTTATAAAGTCAAGCATGGCTGTTCTTTCCAGGTCTCCTCTTTTTACACCGAGAGCGGCAATCATTTTATAATTAGCCAAAGGTACGTCTCCCGCTCCGGCAGGTTCGGTGATTTCCGGTGTCTGCATTTCAACAGAATATTTATCTATATCAGTTATCTTGAGACCCACTCTGTCAAGGGGTTTGGTTATTAGCGATTCCATAACAGCCTGTGGTGCTGAACCGGTACCTACTGTATGTCTTCCTACGGTATCTGTCCTCAGTATAGGGCTGGTGCCGTCATTTTCCGCAATCAATACGGCAAAGGTGCCCAAACAGTCTTCCAATATGGGCATATTTTTATTCACGTGGTCTCTGCCGTTCATCCCCAATTTTGCGGTAGCACCGCCTGCGACTATGGCAACACTCTTATATACCCCGGATTGTACCAATGCTGCAGCATTTACCAGAGCATGAGCCGGTGCTGCACAAAAGCCTCTTGTATCGGAACCGGTGGCGCCTTTCGCTCCCGCAACCTCGGCAATAGCTTTTGCAAAGTTGCCGCCGCCCCGCTGATTCATATCGCCACAGGCTTCTTCGGAGCATTCAATTACATATTCTATTGATTCTGCATCTATATTGTTTTTGTAAATAAGGTTTTTTAAAGCCATTACTGCGGAAGCCTTTGAAACTAGGTTTTCGGTCATTATATGGGCAGTCAGGTTTCTGTCCCTATCATGGGCAGCCTTTACACAGCCTACTAATTTTCCGTCATAGAGCAGAGGCTCCGCTCCTTTTTTAACTCTTTCTTCTATATCGGCTTTATCGAAACCTTCTCCCATTTTTGCAAACTCGGCTTCAGTAAAATAGGGTTTTTTCAGCAGCTTTTCTTTCCCGGTTATAGTAAAATCCTTTTCCAGCATTACCAAATCAAAGGCGTCGCTCAGTTTCATCAGCACATACAATTCATCCTGTGAAGCTATTTCCCCCATTTTGCCTTCAGGTGTTGCGTCTTCCATAAGATTTTTGTACCATGGTTTTTCTATATTGTGAAGGTCATCGGGGAATATATTGCCGATATAAGCCTGATTCGGCGCATACTTAACAGCTTCCTCATAGGTTCTAAGATGTTGCGGAACTTTTTTTAGAAATTCCGATTCCGGATTTATTTCATGCTCTACGGAACATGTGGTTCCATAGTGCATTACCATGTCCGGGGTGTGGATTAAAACATATGCAGCACCTTTTACAACGGGTGTTGTCATAATAGCACCTCCAATAATTTTTAAAAAAGGGTGGTAATCTACCACCCTTTATACTATTTCTCGAATACGGTCTGACCGTCTACTTCTGTTTGCAAAGCTCTCAAAGCCTTAAGAACTAATTCTCTTCTTAATGCTTTTTCGTCCTCTTTGCTGAGGGCAGGGTTGCCCAATGGGTGAGGAATGGCAACGGCCGGAACTATTCTATTTGCCCCTACGGTGAGTGAAATCGGCACTACTGTACATACATGAACGACGGGTATTCCCGCTCTCTCGATTTCTTTTACCATTGTTGCACCGCAACGTGTACAGGTTCCTCACGTAGAAGTGAGTATAACAGCCTGAACTCCGTCAGCCACTAATTCTTTTGCGAAGGTTGATGCAAATTTTTTGGCATTGGCAACGGAGGTTCCGTTTCCAACGGTTGCATAGAAGTATTTGTGAAGTTCTCCTATCACGCCTTCTTTTTCAAGTTCCCTTAATACATCTACAGGAAGAACTCTGTCTGCATCTTCGTTTGCATAGACGGGATCATATCCGCCGTGAGCAGTTTCATACGTTTCCGCTGTCAAGTCGGTTACTCCGGCAATATCATATTTGCCATACTTTGATGCGCTGGAAGCTTCGATACGATCCGGATTTCCCTTGGGAACTATACCGCCGGATGTAACCAAGGCTACTTTTGCATTTTTCATATCAACAACTGCAGGATTGGGTTCGACTCTGTCAAAATCGGGCATTGCATATTCGGTTACGAATTCTTCTCCCTTTAACTTTGCTACCAACATGTCAACAGCTCTTTTTGAACCTCTTTCTTCCATGAAGACATTCTTTCTGATTCCCCTGACAATATAGCCCTCTTCAGCCGGTGGACCTATTGCTTCACCTTTTGCCAACTTTAAAGCCAACTTTGCCATAGCAGGTATTGCCTGTCTCATGCCGGTAGCGGCATTGGCAGTTTCTATAATGTGCATGTCTTTTTTAAACATTTCCGCTCCGGGATTTTCAATGTACATACCGGACAAAACGGGAATATCAAGGTTTTCTTTAACGGCCTTGCAGATGCTGCCGCAAGCCACCCCGTATCTTCCTGCATTAAAAGCGGGACCTGCTATAAATAGATCCGGCTCATACTTTTTAACCATTTCAAGTATTGTTGATGTGGCTTCTTCCAGGTTTTCGTTAAAATATGAGTCGCCGCAAATAACAGTAGCTACTATCTCAGCATCGGCTCCCAAGGCAGCTTTTAACGCCATTCCGGGGCCTACCACTGCCTCTCTGACCTCCGGTTTGTAGTCAGCTTTTTCTTCTCCGCCGATACCGCCGTAAAATTGATTTATATAATGAACTACTTTAATCATGTTAGCAACTTCCCTCCTCTCATTTATTTGTTCTTTCGAACATGAGGATTTTATATCTAAAACTTTGAGTATTGATCTCGGATGGATTTGACTTCGTTGCCGATTGCATCCATGTCAAGAACCATTTCCATCATACCGCATTGCTCATCATAGACATCTGCGTCTATTTCATCTTTTAGTTCAAATATGTGATAAACTGCGAGTCCCAACGAGACTCCTGCCAAAGGACCTGCATAAGTGGGGTCTCCTGCAGCAACAGTTTCGGCTGCCAATCCGGCTGTTTCAGCTTCGGATGAGCCAAGTACTACTACTACATTTTCTTTCCCGTATTTTTCGGAAAGTTCAAGAACCCTCTTTTGATTCTCCAGATCCATTGCTCCTGCAGCCGTTCAGACAAAGCATTCGGTTGCTGCAAATATTACTTCGGCGCCGGCAGTTTTTACGCATTCTTCTATAGCCGGGCCCGGTATTCCGTCTCTATCGCCTAAAACAATAATCTTTTTACCATTTATCATGCATTTCATCCTTTCATTTTCTGTTTTATTTTTTTATCATGCGGACGACCACAGGTCGCCCCTACGGTATCGTTACATCTTCGCTATCGCAGGTCGGCATGGAAACCGACCCCTACTGTCATCCTGAGGGCTGTGCCCGAAGGATCTAAGGATTCTTCGCTACGCCCAGAATGACGTATTCGATTCGGTTGTATCATTGAGTCATGCGGACGACCACAGGTCGCCACAACGATTACGTTACATCTTCGTTATCACGGGCCGGCGTGAAAACAGGCCCATGCGATATGTTTAATACTCAGTTGACGACAGTTTATTGAAACCTATTTCACTGGTTGAGCCTGTTATTATCTGAAGTTCGGCTACTATGCTGCCGTCAGATTTTAGGCTTCCCGCAAATCCTCCAGCAATTATATCGGCAGGTTTCGTGTCTCCTATTACTTTTTTCATTGCCGGCAGTTCAACGATTTCGTTTGCATTACCTGTAGTTACAAACGCATCCGCAGTCTTATCTGCATCCGCCAAGGATTGAGACGCTCCGTCCCTTCCTGCATATTCATCTGCAATAAGTACAGTCTTTATGCCTTTTTCTGCTATCTTTTTACAATTCATCATCAAATCGGTATCGGGGTTTCCGAAGCCTTCCTCAGATACTATAACTGCATCCAAGCCTAACATTTCCGTTAGCTTTGCAGTCCAGTTGGATGATCTTTCTTTATCTGCAAGGGTTACGTTTTCATTTGTAATTATGACTCCGACAAAATTATAATCTTTACCGTGTCTTTCATATAAATCTTCTACGATAGGATTGTTCAGATGTGTGTATGTTGAATTCTTATCACAAGCAGACACACAGTTTCCGCTTATTATAGCACCGTCCATCACTTCTGTAGGATAAATAAGTGTAGGTACTATTTTCTTAGCATCAACGCCGTATACATAAGTGTCATGAAGTAAACCTTGTGTCTGAAGCATGTAAACATAGGCGATTTTCGGAAGATCGGGATATTTTTTATCCCCTTCCAAGAATGGAAGAGTCTCGAATACCTTTACTTCATCGGGTTCTATGTTTTTACCGGCTTCGCCGATATAAGCGGCTGCCTTAAGCCCTATCATTCGGAGTGCCTGTTCATGGTCATGCTGTGGCAGATTGTCTATCGGAGTGCACACCAAAACAAGGTTGTTTGTCTTTGAAAAAGGTGTATACATAGCTCCGGGACCGCTCATGTCAATTATGCCTTCCTGGAATCCCACAATCTTACCTGCAGTTACTACTGCAGCACCTTTTAATACATTTGTTTTACCGGACCCAACTACATCAACTTTGCTTATAAATCCTGGGAACAATCCCCCGGGCCCTTCTACCTTAACTCTCGGCTCAATTACGTCTTTAACCGGCATTATTCTGGTCTCTTCTCCGGGTTTTGCAAGATCCGCTTCAATGCTTGCTATCCTGTTATCGCCACCAATCACTTCCAACAGCTCTTCTTTGTTTACGTATAAAACGCCGTTTTCAACTTTTGTGGAGTCACCGAATTGTATGTCCTTAATGAATATATTGCCTAACTCTAAACGCATGAGATTCACCTCCCTTTTATTTGGAGGAGAGATACTATCCCTCCATAGACAACTAAATGTACTTATTTATCAGGTTTTCTATTGCCTCCGGTGTGCAGTTTTCACCGCCGCTGATTTCTTCTGCCTTTTCACCGTTCTTATAAACGATAAAGGTTGGCAAACCCAATACTTTTTGACCTATAGCCAATCGTCTGTTTTCTGCGGTGTTCAGCTTGCAGAATTTAATCTTATCTGCATATTTTCCCGCCAGTCTGTCTACTTCAGGCATTAAAGCCTTACAGGGCTCACATTTAGGACCCCAAAAATCGACTATTACGGAACCTTCCGCTTGTAATACTTCCTGTTCAAAATTTTCCTTTGTTAGTTCTATCACTTTTTCACCTCCTTATAGTGTTAGTGTTACGATTATGTCTTTTGTCGGGCGACCACAGGTCGCCTCTACGATATAGATAACAGTTGTTAGTTGTTAGTTATTAGTTGGTTAGTTGTTAGCTATCTGTTGTATCTACATCTGTCATCCTGAGAGTTTTATCTGAAGGATCTTAAGATTCTTCATTACACTCAAAATGACATATTCGTAAAGGTTTTTATTGCCGTGCTACGATTGCATCGTGATATTTTTTCTATCACGGGTCGGCATGGAAACCGACTCCTACTGTCATCCTGAGGATTTTATCCGAAGGATCTTAGGATTCTTCGCTTTGCTCAGAATGACATGCTTGTAAAGGGTATTGTAATCATTCTACAGTTGTTATATATAATATTTTTTGTTATGCAGGGTTTCTTCGATGTATTTCTCGGCACTGATGGCTGCTATGGCGCCGTCCGCCGCTGCGGTTATAACCTGTCTTAACATCTTAACTCTGATATCTCCCGCGGCAAAAACGCCATCAGCAGATGTCTTCATATTCTCATCGGTTATAATATAACCTCTCTCATTCATTTCAATTAAACCTTTGGCAAATCCTGAAATAGGCCTTGTGCCTACAAATACAAATACTCCGTCAGTGGGGTAATCTGTAACTTCGCCGGTCTTAACGTTCTTTAGCTTAACGCCCTCCACTATGCCATCACCGTAGATTTCTTCCACAACGCTATCCCAAACAACATGCATTTTTTCATTGGACAGTGCTTTTTCAACAGCAACTTTCGAGGCTCTGAATTCGTCTCTTCGATGAACCACGGTGACTTTATCCGCAAACTTTGTAAGATATATAGCTTCTTCTACCGCGGTATTGCCGCCGCCTACAACTACTACTTCCAGCTCGGTAAAAAAGTCGGCATCGCAGGTTGCACAATAAGATACACCTTTTCCTCTCAATTCAATTTCTCCCGGTGCTCCTAAACTAACATGTTCGGCGCCGGTAGCTATTATAATAGTATTTGTCTTTATTTCGCCGTCTGCCAGTTTTACAACTTTAACCTGTTCACTTATATCTAAACCCACTACTTCTCCATTAATGAATTGTGTTCCGAATGCTTCGGCCTGGCTCTTCATTCTCTCCATGACTTTCGGTCCCGTAGGGCTTTCCACTGAACCGGGGTAGTTTTCCAATTCTTCTGTGGTGGCAGCCTGTCCTCCCCATTTTCCCTTTTCGATTATGACTGTATCCAGTTTTCCCCTTGAAGCATAAAGCCCCGCTGCATAACCGGCCGGGCCTCCGCCGATTATTACTACATCATAGATTTTATCCATAATTTTACCCCTTTCTTTTTTCGTATATAGTATCTTTTGATTTTACAGTTAGGTATATTCAAATATTTGTATTTAACATAATAATATTTATATCATTAATAGTGTATTTCCATCCCGGACAATGCGCTTTCTATTAATTTTAAATCAATAACCCTAAAATCCTGTAGAACTTTCTCTCCCCATACTATATCTTTGGCAGGAAACTTTTTCGCAGTATGTATGCCGCTTTCGATAACAGACAGGGACTTAAAATCCAGCTTTCCCTCAACATTATCTATAATAATTGTTCTATAGGGTGTTTCATTGGGCTTTACACTGCCGGCAAGGGGATGTGTGAGTAATATGGCACCTTTATGTATCTTGTCTCTCACTTCATAGAGCACATCAATATAGCCGCCGCCTACCAATTCAACATCCAAGGTTTTATTCAGTTTTTCAAAAACAAGTGAGTTATTCGTGATGATTAAAGATTTATAAATAATATCACCCCGCAATATTCATGTCTGACCTTGAGATAGAAATCTCAGAAACAAAAAAGAGATAGAGCAACCGCCTCTATCCCTGTCATTGACCTGAGAGATTCTTCCAATTATTAGAATTGCTCCTTCGGTGCTTTCGCTTTCCAAGGTTATGTCCGGCTGCGGTCCTTTTGCCTGAGAGTTTCATTTAACGGGCGTTTTCCGTACTTACTCCTTCGGCTCCCTATTATCGGGTCTCTCCCGCAAGCCTTCATTCATGCAATATTAAGTTATATGCTTGTACCTTTACTATATACAATTTGTTACATCTATTCAAGCCCTATTTTTAAATTTACTTTTGCAATTCTTATTTGGGGAAAAAGGCGTATTTAAATTATTTATTTTCCGGTTGCTTATTAAAAATAATGTATTACAACTGTTCCGGGTCCACAATAAACCCCTATAACACAACCCACTTCAAATTCTTCGAATTGGCATTCTCCGAAAGTTTCTTCCATGGATTTTTTGAAAATCTCCAGGTTCTCGTAACTATCGGCATGGCCAACTTTTAACACCTGGCTATTGACAACACTGCCCTCCTCTTGAATAATTTCAGCTATACGCTTCAAAGCTTTTTTGAAGCCACGAGCTTTATCTATTGCAATAATCTTACCTTCTTTTACGGTAAGTATCGGTTTTAGGTTTAAAAGTGTTCCTATAGTCGCTTTTGTAGCGGACAGCCTGCCGCCTTTTTTAAGGTATTCAAGAGTATCCACAACAAACAAGGTTTTCAGATTGTTTTTCAGGTATTCCCCTTTTTCAATTATTTCATCCCTGCTTTTGCCTTCCTCTGCCATTATCGCAGCTTCCACAACGAACTGACCGTATCCATATGTATAGTTATAGGTATCGATTACCGTTATCCTCTCTTCATTTACCATATCCCTTGCAATTGCCGCCGAGCCGTAAGTGCCGCTGGCGTGAGAGGACAAATGTATAGAGATAATTTCATCATACTCTTCTAAAAGCTTCTCATAGGCTTGGCTGAATTCACTGGGGTTGACCATGGATGTTGTGGGAAGTTTCTCTGATTTCCTCATCAAGTCAAAAAATTCAAACGGTTTTATATCAATCCAATCCCTAAATTCTTTTTCTTCAAAATGAATTGTCAGAGGCAGTACTGTTATATCATGTTTTTCGGCTATTTCCTTTGGAATATCCGAAGTGCTGTCAGTCACTATTTTAATCTTCTTCATTGCAAAATCCTCCTGTTATTCTTCAAAATATAAGGCTACGCAATTAGGTCCCGCATGAGTTCCGATTACAGAGCCCACCTCACCTCTTATTACTTCTTTTATTTCATATTCACTTTTTATCTTTTGTTCAATAAAATCGGCGTATTCCGGGCATAAACTATGGTTTATGCCGATTATTTTATTGTTTAAATCATAACCGTTATTTTTAATTCCATCCAATAGTGCAGAAATTGCCTTTTTCATCCCTCTGTTTTTTTCCAATATCTCCAGTTTACCGTCTATAACCGTCAACATGGGTTTGATATTAAGTACCGAACCCAAGACAGAGGAGGATAGGGATATGCGACCGCCCATATATATGTATCTCAGTTCGCCTAATATAATTAGGTGCTTCATTTTCTTTTTGGATTCCTGGATAATAGAAAAAACCTCTTCAATGGCTTTTCCTTCCTCTATAAGCCTGGCAGCCTTTATAACCAACATACCGGCACCCAGGGATATTGCTTCACTATCTATAACGTATATATCCCCGTTGCCCAGTTCTTCTTTTGCAATAATAGCAGAGTCATGCGTCCCGCTTAATTTGGATGAACCCAGTATAGTAAGGACTTTGTTTCCTTTTTTAATTTCCTTTTCAAATACTTTTTGAAATTCCATCGGAGTGACTTGAGATGTCTTTGGTAATTCGTTTGCTTTTGACAGTTTATTAAAAAATTCTTCCGGAGTTATGTCTACTCCGTCTAAAAAAGATTCCTCGCCGAAGTGTACTGTTAATGGCATGACTGTTATATCATACTTTTTTATAAATGTTTTTGGTACATCACATAGAGTATCTATTACTATAGATATTGGCATTCGAATTCCCCCTATATTGTATTAAATCATTTCTAAAAAATTAAATTGTCTTAGAGCTTCATATACCACTATGGCTACGGAATTTGATAAATTCAATGATCTTGCTTCATCTATCATGGGAATCCGTATGCATCTTTCTTTGTTTTGATCCAGCAACCATTTTGGCAAACCGGCTGTTTCCTTGCCGAAAAGTATAAAACAATCTTTTTCGTATTTAACATCCGTATATTTAATTATACCTTTTGTTGTGGAGAAATAGAATTTTTCTGCAGAATTTGTTTTAAAAAATTCATTCAGGTTTTCATAAACCTTTATTTCCACCATGTTCCAGTAATCAAGACCCGCTCTTTTCAAATATTTATCCTCTATGGAGAAGCCCAAGGGTTTTACCAAATGAAGCTTGCTCCCCGTTACGGCACATGTTCTCACTATGTTGCCGGTGTTTTGGGGTATCTCGGGTTCTACCATTACGATGTTAAGTGGCAAGTAAAACATCTCCATATTCAGTCTATATATATAATACAGAACAATGGAATTTTTCTCAAGGTAAAGTTTCAACGATAGTTTTGATTAAACGATAGGGGAACGGTAGTTTTAACAATAGGGGAACGATAGTTGAACGGTAGTGGAACGATAGGGGAACGATAGGGGAACGGTAGTTTGAACGATAGTGGAGCGGTTGTGAAACGATTGCCTAACTATGGTCAGACTGTTGCCGGGCGGTTGCTTAGCGGTAGCCTGGCGATTGTTGGGCTGTGATTATTTCTTTACGCTTACGAAATCGTTACCTTTTATATAGAATCTCCATAAATAATCTTTTGCTTCCTCGGCATAATCAATGCCGATTCTTTTTGATTCTGCGATTTCAAAATCACTGTCGCCTTCTTTTTCACAAACACACAATCTATCGCAGGTTAAATCCTCATAATATAACTCCCTCGTTATATTAAAAGCCTGACACAGTTTGCCCGGTCCGTTTGTAAGATTCTTTATCTGCTGTTTTTTCAGTTCCCGAAAAGGCTTTTTAAATCTGTTAAATGCCATTGTGTTTACACCCTCAATAGGTTCCAACGCTCTTATCAATACAGCCTGCCCGATATCTTTATTCGCCGCAACTACATTTAAACAATCGTACATACCGTAAATAAGATATACATAAGTATGCCCGGGTTCACCATACATTGCCTCGGTACGTTTAGTTCTTCTGCCTTTATAGGTATGGGCTCCTTTATCAAAGTAACCCATGTAGGCTTCTGTTTCAACTATTTTACCTATAATCATCTTGTTATCGTATTTATGAATCAAATACTTGCCCAATAAATCTCTGGCAAGTACAATCCCGTTTTTTTTATAAAAATCTCTTTCAAGTTTTTTGTACATCTATACCTTCCTTTTTGTAATCTTTCAATGCTGTAATGGTGGATAATAGCCGGGTTAAAAAATGTTTTGAGACTCCGCTGATATATAATATAACCTAAACAGGTTATATCAGCAATGGTAGATATATGAAATCAGGTGGGAATAATAGTCCCACCTGATTTAAATCATTTGTCTTTATTTTCCTAGTTATTCTAAAGAAGCTTTCCATAAGCCGTGGAGGTTACAATATTCATAAACATCTACATTGGGTTTATCACAGAATACCGCAACAGGCTCTTGTCCCGGTTTTAAGTGAATTCTTTCTACGCCTTCATCTGATACAACAGCTATCCACTGTATATAGTGTTCCGGTATCATCGGATGTGCAACGGAACCAATCTTCACAACTATTTTTCCGTTCTCCCTTGATGCAACAGGAACGTGTTTTTCCGTAGAAGCATCTTCCGTATTTGCCGTCAGTTTATTCATTGGTTTACCGCAGCATACCAATTGGCCGCCGCCGTTTATTGTCAAGTCAACGAGATTTCCGCAAACGCTGCAACGATAGAATGCAACCTTCTCCTTCATACAATAACCACCTTCCATTCGATTTATAACAAAATGTTATTAATAATTATTATAAATTGCAGGCATCTGAATTGTCAACCACATATAGGAGAATAAAAAATATGAAGGGGTTCAAATCCCTCAACTATCAAAAAACAATACCGCCTACTGCGGTATAATTTTTTGGTGCAGGAGAAGGGATTTGAACCCTCAAGACTACGCCCCTCAAACGTATACGTATGCCAGTTCCGTCACTCCTGCATATTTAATTTACAGTATTGTTTTGGACTTTTTATTCTGTGCTGTTATGCTTTTCACTGAACATTATATTATTAGAAATTCATAGTGTCAATAGAGTTTAATTGTGCTATAATTGTACTTGCCTTTAGAGGCCCTAAAACAAATCCAAGGAGATGAATCATTTGAAAAAAGAAATTTATGAAGAATATTTTATCCACAACGGAATTGTTATGAAAAAAAATTCAAAAAAAATATCATTAGATAAAGTAAAAAATGTTATATATGAAGTAATCAGAATTATTGACGGCACTCCGCTTTTTTTAGAGGAACATATAGAAAGATTATCAAAATCTGCAAAGCTGTTAAATTATGATATCAAAGATATATTGGAAACTTTGGTCTCAGATACAAAGAAGACTGTTTCTTTAAATGAAAGCCCCGAAAAAAACATGAAGATTTTATTGTATAATATCGAAAACCCCATTCCGGATTACTATATTTTCTTTATTGACAGTAATTACCCTGATGAAACGCTTTACAAAAACGGTGTAAAAGCCATAACCCATAAAGCTACCAGAAATAACCCCCATGCAAAAATAATCAATAATGAATTCAGGAAAAGCGCGAATGAAAACATGGAAAAGAACAATGCTTATGAAGCTTTATTGGTTAATGATAATGATGAGATTACCGAAGGAAGCAGATCCAACGTTTTCTTTGTAAAAGACGATGCAGTATACACCTCACCGGGTAATGACGTGCTTTTAGGTACTACGAGAAATAAGATAATAAAAATCTGCGAAGATTCGAATATAAAAGTTTATGAAGAACCAATAACTCTTGATTTTGTAAAAACATGTGATGCCTTGTTTATGACCGGTACTTCACCCAAAGTTCTTCCTATATCTATGGTTGATGATAAGGTGTATGATTCACCGAATAATAAGGTTGTTCTTAAAATAATGGAAGCCTATGATACCTTGGTCAATGAATATTTATCATCACACTGATTTAAAACAAATCACCTTCCATACGTTAATTTAGTAGCTTATACAACTCTATTTTAACGAAAAAGTGATTTGTTTTTTTTATTTTTTCATCTCATTCCGAATAATGGTATTTATTGTCCAACTTGTCGATATTCACAAGACTAAAAATTATAATTTTAATACAAAAAGCGAGGAAAAATCCTCGCTTTCTATATTAGAATTTACTTCAAAGTTTTACTTTTTGCTTTAAGCTTTAAACTTTCTGCTTTAAGCTTTCTACTTTCTGCTTTAAGCTTTAACCTTCTTCTCTTCTTCTACATATTGCTTAGAGAAGAACTCTTTTGTCAATTTAATTACAACACCACTGAGCATCAATACACCGATTAAGTTCGGAATAGCCATTAATCCGTTTAATGTGTCTGCCAAATCCCATAATAATTCCAAACCGCCGATAGCACCGATTACAATGGGAGGAATCCATAAGATTCTATATGGCATTATAGCTTTGGGTCCGAATAAGAACTCGAAGCAACGTTCTCCGTAGTATTCCCAGCCAAGTATAGTCGAGAATGCGAATAGCATTACGCCGATTGATACGATATATCCGCCGCCGGGGATAGTTTTATCAAATGCCAGTGTAGTTAATGCAGCGCCTGTTACCCCGCTGTCCCATACACCCGGAACCATCATTATTGTTAATGCAGTTATAGAACAAATTATTATTGTGTCAACAAATACTTCAAACACACCCCAAAGTCCCTGACGTACGGGATGGTCTGTGGTTGCTGCAGCGTGTGCGATAGGAGCACTTCCAAGTCCAGCCTCATTGGAGAATACTCCACGGGCAATACCTCTTGTCATAGCATTTTTAACTGTTGAACCTGCAAAGCCACCTACTGCTGCACTGGCTGTGAATGCATTACCAAAAATCATTCCGAATGCAGTTCCTAAAGTAGATACATTCTTTAAGATAATGAATACGCCGCCAATGATGTAAAGAGCTGCCATAAAGGGTACCAATTTTTCAGTAACCTGCACGATTCTCTTTAAACCACCCAAAATAACTACTGCAGTTAATACTGCTAATCCGATTCCGGTAATCAACACCGGTACACCAAAAGATACTTCCAATGATGCGGCCACAGAGTTTGCTTGAGTCATGTTACCGATACCGAATGAAGCCAATGCGCCGAATCCTGCAAAAACATAAGCAAGCCATTTCCACTTAAGTCCATTTTGTATATAATACATAGGACCGCCGACGAAACGACCGTCAGGAGTTTTCTCTCTGTAATTAATAGAAAGAACAACCTCTGCATATTTTGTCGTCATACCGAATATTGCAGAAAACCACATCCAGAAAACAGCCCCGGGACCGCCAAGAGCTATAGCAGTAGCAACACCGGCAATATTACCGGTACCGACTGTTGCAGCAAGAGCGGTTGCAACTGCCTGGAAAGCCGTTACCTCACCTTCGCCTTTTTGATCTTTTGCAAACATTTTCATCAAAGTGCTTTTCATTATGTATCCAAGCTTGCCGATAGAAAAGAAATTAGTGCGGAAAGTCATATAGATACCTGTGCCGACCAGCAAAATGAGCATGTAAGGTCCCCAAACAAAAGAGTTTATCACGCCATTGAGTTCCATTAATTTGTCCATAATCTACCTCCTACATATTTTTTTATACATAAAATACTATAGATTAGCTTTATGTATTCATTATCGAACACAAGCTGACTTTAGTATTAAATGCCATTGCCATTATCCACGATTAGTGGTACAAAGCAACAAAAGGTATTATATATGCATTTGAAATAAAGCAGGATACATTGTAGATATAGTATTAGATTTTAACTGTAACTTGTCAGCATCATTTGTAAAAATAATTGCAATTCTTCTATAGTCTAATGCAATTTTACCAAATCATTAGAACATTTACAATAATATTTTAACAAATAATTATTTTATCGGTAAATAATGAATTATTACCAATCAAAATATTCATATATTTTGTAACACTTATTTGCCAAAACCGATATCAATTCAAAAAAAAGAACATATTATAGTATTAGTATTATGATTGAGGTGTAAATTTTATGGATATGGATATGGTCACGGAAACAAGTGTAGATATGGGTGTTGATATCGGTTCTGACACATGTACGGATATGGGTATGAATCCGGGTGTTTACCTTATAAGCTATGAAATGAATATTTACGGTAAAAAGCTATATAAATTGTATAATGCTATAAAAAATTGCACTTATGATGAAAGATGGGTTCAATGTCTTAATAATGTATGGATAATAAAAACAGAGCTACACATAAATACTGTTTACGAGAAAATCAAAGAAATATTGGAGAATAACGATTGTTTTTTAATAGTCGAAGTGACCGGGAACTGTGAGGGATGGCTTGACGATAAAATTTGGGGATATTTGAATCGTGAAGTTTTTGGTAAAGATAACGGTGCTTCTGAAGATTAACTTCAAAAGCACCTTCATTTACTCTTTTAACTCATCGATGAATTGCGCTTTATAGAGGCTTGCATAAACGCCGTTTTTCTCCAGCAGTTCAAGATGGGTGCCTTCCTCCTTAATACCTTCGTCGGTAAGAACCAATATGGTTTTAGCATTCCTAATGGTGGACAGCCTATGGGCAATAACAAAAGTGGTTCTGTTTTGAGACAGTTTTTCCAAAGAGTCTTGTACCACTTTTTCACTTTCGTTATCCAAAGACGAGGTTGCTTCATCCAGTATAAGTATAGGCGGGTTTTTTAAAAAAGCCCTGGCGATGCTGATTCTTTGTTTTTGCCCTCCCGATAATTTAACGCCTCTTTCACCAACATCAGTATCATATCCGTTTTCAAGTTCAATAATAAAATCATGGGCGTTGGCCTTTTTAGCGGCTTCTATTATTTCATCTTCCGCTGCGTCGGGCTTACCATATCTGATGTTCTCTTTCACAGTGCCTCCAAACAAATATACATCTTGTTGCACTATACCGATGTTTTTTCTTAAAGATTTAAGCTTAATGTTTCTTACATCCATATCATCAATTAATATTCTTCCGTTTGTAGCCTCATAAAACCTGGGTATCAGACTGCATATTGTAGATTTGCCTCCTCCCGAGGGTCCCACAAGAGCTACGGTATCACCGGAATTCACTTTAAGATTGATATTCTCCAAAACAAATATATTCTCTTCATAGCGAAAGGATACGTTTTTAAACTCTATGGTACCTTCTACGTCGCCCAAATCCATAGCATCCTGATTATCCACGATATCCGGCTCCGTATCCAATACTTCCAAAAATCTTTCAAACCCGGTCATGCCTTTTTGAAACTGTTCTGTAAAGTTTATCAATGACCTTATTGGGTTTAAAAGTGTGTTGATATAAAGCAAATAGGCTACCAAATCCGCAGAGGCTATACTGCCGTTTCTAATAAAAAAGGCACCGGAAATTACCGTTACAACATAAATCAGTCCCTGGAAAAATATCAGCCCGCTATGAAATTTCCCCATATAGCTGTAGCTTTCTTCTTTTGTGTGCAGGAATTCCATATTGCCGTATTTAAACTTTTCATATTCCAAGTGTTCATTGGAAAAGGATTGTACCACTCTCACTCCGGAAATGCTATCTTCCAATTGAGAGTTCACATTGGCTATTTTCTGCTTATTCCTCATAAATACGGATCTCATTTTTTTATTATAAAAATAAGCTACAAAAACCATTGCAGGGATGAATGAAAAAACTATAAGCGTGAGTTTCCAATCTACGGTAAGTAAAATTATAAATGAACCGACTATTTTTACTAAAGATATAAATATTTCTTCCGGTCCGTGGTGAGCAAGTTCCGATATATCGAATAAATCATTGATTATCCTGGACATAAGATGCCCGGTTTTGTTATTATCATAAAAAGTAAAGGATAGTTTCTGCAGATGGTTGAATATATCATTTCTCATATCGTATTCCATCCTGGCACCCATTATATGACCCCAGGCAGTTATAAAATAATTGCATCCATATTGAATTATATAAAGCCCCAAGAGCAATAGACCTATTTTAACAATCAAACCAACGGACGTTCCGCCGGCATTTACCAAAGCCTCGTTTAACAAAAACCTTACAACTATAGGATAGATAAGATCCACGCCTGCCGCCGTAAAAGCACAAAACATATCAAAAATAAAAATATGTTTATATGGACCGTAATATTTTATGAACCTTATAAGTTTCTTCAATTATGTCAACCCCCATTTTATATAATGTCTTTTATACTATGCCAATACTATTTATCACGGCTAAATTCAAACATAGATATCATATCACAAGATAGCATACAATAAAAGTGACCTTTTTTGTGCTATTGCATTTTACAAAACAGTGTGATAAAATACCATTTGTCAATTGAAAACTGAAGGAGGTGAATGTTTTGGCCAATATTAAATCCGCATTAAAAAGAATAAAAGTTATAGAGTTTAAGACTCAAAGAAATAAGATGATAGTATCCTCCTTGAGAACTTCAGTTAGAAGATTCGAAGATGCTTTGAAGGCCGGGAATACAGATGAGGCAAAGGCTTTATATAAAACAGCTGCAAAGCTTATTGACAGAGCCGCAGCAAAAGGTACTCTTCATAAAAATACGGCAGCAAGAAAAAAATCAAGGCTTGCAAAAAAGTTAAATGCAGCTATTTAATTGTATATTCTTAAACATGTAGATTTCCGGGGTCGATTGCTTATAGCTGTCGACCCTGATTACTTAAACAACTCTGTTAGCAAAACCTCAAGAGCCAATCTTTCCATGGGTTTTTCCGTGAACTTTCCTGTTTTCAAATCAGTTTCACATTTTATACATTTTCCGAGTGCTCCTTCCAGGGTCTTGAAGCTTACCTTGTTGCACTTGTTGATATTCTTTCTTACTATAAATTCATTCATTTTCAGCCGTGAGGAAATTCCTTTTATATTAAGACCTTCCTCTTGAAGCTCTTTTATTTTTATGATATTCTTTATGCCCCAGGATATAAGCCCTAAAATAGAATATGTAGATTCTCCACGTAACAGCAAGTCCGAATAGATTATCAAGCTACTTGGAATATCTCCTTCTAAACAAGCATCAATAAGCTTAAATACATCATTTTCCGGAGGCTCATTTATAAGAGCCTTTATACTATTCATAGATATTTCCTTCTCTTCCCCCGTATAGGCTAGAATCTTTTCCATCTCGTTTTGAATATTATACATATTAGAATCGCTGCCTTTTCCCAAGTAACTGATGTTTTGCATAAAATATTCTAAAACCTCGCCTCCAAAAATCTTTCCTTCATTTTTAAAAAATCTGGTAATCCACTGTCTTAAATCAGCCTTATCTATCCTTTTAAATTCAAAAACACTTCCAATTTTATTTATATCCTTGTAAAGTTTTTTTCGTTTGTCCACGTCTCCCCTTGAGAAAAATACGAGACAAGTGTCTTCCACCAGATTATTGATTAAAGATATTATTTCAGCACCGAGGTTTTCCTCTTTTTCCTCTTTTTCACCTTCAATCTTTTTGGATTTGGTTCTTAATCCCGAAAAGTCCTTTACGACTATCAGTTTTTTTTCAGAACCGAAGGGCAAAGTTTCGCAGGCGATTTGCAACTCATCAATATCGATATTTTTGTTATCAAATACCATATAATTAATTTCTTCCAGTCCCGTGACTACACGGTCCTTTATTTCTTCCAAGCCTTTATCCAAGAGATAGTTTTCTTGCCCGTATAAAAGATATAGCTTCTTTATATCTCCCGATTTTACTTCCTTTATAAAACTTCTGTAAATATCTATCACCTCATAACAATAAAATCATAATTAGATTTATCCGAAAAAAACAAATTAAAGACACTTAATACTTTTCGCTACGCCAAAGTGCCGGCATCAGATACCACAATAAGTCATCCTTAGTACTGTGCTAACCGACATGTAAACCGGTGAACAATGCCGGAGAACAGTTATCGGATGTCCGGAGAACAGATTGTTTGGGTCATGTCTTTAGGGTCAAGACTCTTCGCTATGCTCAGAGTGACAATGTCAATGCGTTGTTATCATCGTACTGTTTTAATTATAACTTTATTTCCATCGGTTTTCAAAGATACGGCACCGTTATTATCAGTTCTATAAATATCTTTTGAAATAACTTTAAGCCTTTCCAACACTTCTTTCCTTGGATGCCCGAAATTGTTTTTGCCAACAGAAACAACGAAAGCTTCCGGTGAAACGGTTTTTATAAATTCCTCAGTCGATGAGGTGTTGCTCCCGTGATGAGGTATTTTTAATACATCAGCCCTAATATCTTTTCCGAGAAGTGCCTTTTCCCCCTCTTTTTCTATATCACCAGTGTATAACGCCCTGAAATTTTTATATTTCAACAAAGCAACGATAGAATTATTGTTTTCATCGGAATTCGTATACCTTAGCAAAGTTTTTTCAGGGAAAAGGATTTCAATTTCGGTATATTTATCCAAAATTACTTTATCCCCGTCATTTGCATATATCACATTTATACCTTTATCACGGCATAACTCTAAAAACTTCTTACTAATATTTGATTCATAAGGAGTATGGGGCATAATAACTTGTCCTGTCTTGAGTGTTTCGATTGTCTTTATAAGACCCTCCAAATGATCTTCGTGTATGTGGGATACGATGATTGTATCAAGTCTGCTCACACCCAGTTTTAGCAATGCCGGCACTGTGATTTTAGAACCTACGTCAAAATAATAGTCACCTTTACCGGAAGAACCCCCTCCGTCTATCAAAACATTCCTACCTTTTGCTGTAGTTATTAGACTGCTGTCTCCTTGCCCCACATCCAGAAATGTAAGTCTTATATTTTGATTTATGACACTTTTGCCAAAAAGTAAAAAGATTAAAACCAACAAGATGACGGTTGCGGTAATTCTAAATTTTCTCATATAAATACAAAGCCTGCATTCTTTAAAAAAAATCCTAACAATAATTAGAATGTATGCTAAATAAACAGGTAATGGCAAGGATGGGATATAAAAACCGGATAAAGGCAATAAAGCCGCACCGTTCACAATCATACTTAATATATTTATAGAATAATATGTCAAGGAGAAGATATATGCCCCCAAAAAAGGTATAATAGAACCCGCGATAACTCCCATAAAACCTGTCGCTATGATAACAAACACCAAGGGTATCGCAATAATATTAATAAGAATACTGATAAGAGGCAGATAGTTGAAATAATATATCAAAAGCGGTGTTATTCCCAATTGCACTGATAGTGACAAAGCAAAAGCTTTTCTTATCGGAAGATTTATTATAATTTTCCCTAGGAAATTATATACAGGTTCATATAGAATTGCTATTGAATAAATGCATGCAAAGGATATAACAAAACCTTGATTATGTATTAGAAGTGGATTAAATAAAAGCATAATTATTGCTGCAAATGAAGCTGCAGATATCATATCGTAATCCCTTTTAATATGTTTTCCCCAAATGGCAACAAGCATCATAATAAGTGACCTAAGTGCCGGTGGTGGAACACCAATCATTGCCACATAATAAACTATGAGCAGTGTACTTATCAAATTATTGCCTTTTTTAATTTTTAAAGCTTTTATAGCTTGGTTTATTAAAAACACAATAAATGCTACATGAAGACCGGATATAGACAGCAAATGAGCCAATCCGGTTTTTGAATAATTATCCTTTTCCTCGTCATCCAAAGAATGCTTGTCCCCGATTATAACGGCACTTAAAAATGCCGCCTCTTCTCTCGGCAATGATTCATATATAATCCGAGAAATTTTATTTCTGATATTATAGAATAACAGGACTCTATAATCCACGGACTTACCTATTTTTTCGCTACTTAAAACATTAAACTGATTATATATTCCTTTACTGTTATAATAAAGCTCTATATCATTGTCACCAAAATTTCTCTTCCCAATTATCCCTTCAAAGCTTCCCCGTGCCTTTATTAAGTCTCCGGATTTGTACTGGTCATCCCCATAATCTCTTATAATAATCTTTTCTTTTAAGCTATAATTATTCTTGCCTTTAATAATTTCCTTACATACGCCCATATATGTCGATGAATAACTTTTTTTATATCCTTCTTCTAAAATTAATATACTTACATCTATCGGTTCCCCTTCAAAGGCTATGGACTTGCTTTTACGATTTGAAAAAAACGAATAATCTAAAGTGCCGATTAAGAATAAAACGATGATTACAAGCAACATTTTTATATTAACATTTTTTCCGTAAAGATAAAAAGTAATTGTTGAATATAAAGCCGCACAAAACAAGCAAAAAAACACCAGTATAATGGGTGTTAACAAATAAGCCGATATAATTCCGGCGAGCAGCGCAACGGTGCCGTATATCATTTTGAATTCCATATGTAACTCCATTTAAACAATAATCTAAGAGAATTATATCATAATATGCCGGAAGCTGAAATCGATAAATGAAGAAGCTGCCAAAAGGCAGCTGGAATTACATAATCCTTGTGGGTAAAAGCGCATCAGCAATGCCTATTATCAAAGCACCAAAAACAGCTCCCCACATTGTCACAGTCATATTGGAAATGAAAAACTGGGTAAAATAAATTATTGCAGCGGAAACCAGGAATCCGGAAATTCCCCTGCCAAAAGGTGAAGCGTCAAAATGAAAAATTAGCTCTATCATATAATCAATTCCGGAAATAAATAAGGCTGCCACCATAGCTGTCCAAAATCCTCTGACTTGGAAACCTCTAATGAAAAAAGAAGTTATAAGTAATACAATAGCCGCTACAACAAAGCGAATAATAAATCGAATTATTCCATTGCCGCCGGTCTTAGTATCATCTTCTCTTGCCCTTGTTACCAATACAAAACACCTCCAAATTCTGTCTTTTCTATTTTTTATATTTAATAATCAAAAATATTTGTTATTGAATTTATTATTTGAATATAAGTCTTTTTTATTATTCCACTTTATACCTTTGTCTATTAAAATCTGATTCTCAAAGCTTTATCTGTTTTTTTCTAAAAAGTTCTTTTTTAAAATCGTTTAATAATGAAAACAATAAAATTGAAATCATATTATAAGGAGGATTTTTATGGACAACAAAAATGATATAAAAAGAGACAATAAACGCAGAATTGATGAGCTGCTGAACATTAATAACAGATATGTAAGGACCAAAAGACATTTGGAACAAAATAGTGAAATAGCCAGTGATGATCAGTTAGATCATGCAGTTAAAATTCAAGACGACAGAGAAGAAAGAATGGAAAATCTTAAAAATTTGATATTAAACGACGGACACGGACAAGATAATCAAATAACTAATTTGAAAAAGAGAATAGAATACTCCGACGGTTATATAGAGCACAAAGAGGATGATATGGACTCTGAAACTTTGGAAAATGCTAAAATAAAACAAGAACACAGAAAAGAACAGTTGAACAACTTGAAGGAATAGGCTAATTTTACAGATACTTGCATAGCTTGACACATTGCATAAAAATGCTATACTTAAGTAGTGTCAATCTTTGAACGGGGGTAGATGGGTTCTGGTGTGCCCTCCGGTCTTCAAAACCGGTATGAGTGTTGAGTAAACGCTTGGGTGGGTTCGATTCCCACGTACTCCCGCCAACAAAAACCTCACAAAAACCTCACAAAAGTTAAAGCGGCTTTTTTATGAGCCGCCTTTATTATGCCATATTAATTATTTAATCAGGACTCTTATATCTTGGACTCTTTTTGTAATTTTTTGTTGATCAAAATAATCCAAAAGAGCCATTGCATATTTTCTGCTTGTTCCCAACAAGTCTCTGAATTCACCCAGTTGAATACTATTATTTTTTTCAAAATGAATCTTTAAAATATTAATGGACACTTCATAAGCAGTTTTTGAAAATACCGTTTCCTGATCAACTTTTACCAATTCGCCACTTTCAATAAGTGCATTAAATACTTGCTCTGTCTCTTTGCTTTTTATTTGGTCTTTTAGTTCTCCCAGCTTTGGCGGGTTGAACTTTTTTATTTGGTATTCCTTTATTATTTGGTTTTTTATTTGTTGTTGTTCTTTAGTAAAGGCAACTTCAAAGGCGTATAAAGAAACATTTTTGCCTAACAGTTTGATTATATTATTATCACGCAGAAATTCAAATATCAAATCTGATATCCTTTGTTTAGCGTTTTCCATTATTTTTGATTTTAGCTCTTCTTTGGGCATCCCGACCCTTAAGGGATATTTCTTATGATATTCAGTCAAAATCAATACGACATTTTTCGATAATAGCCTTAAATAATTCATATGCAAATAAAAAGTGCCCTCACTGCCGTTAAAAGATTTTATTTTTTTTACTTCTTCCAATGAGCTCAGTATTTCCTTGCACCTTTCTATCGGAATGTTGCCTGATACTTTTGCTATGTTTTCCAATTCAGGGTAGGAGGCGCTTGATTTTTGAATGTATTGTTCCACTATTTCATCAACGCTTCCTTGTTCCTTTATCATGAGCTCCTCAATAACTTCTTCCTTATATCTTTTTCTTTTAGGCGGATTGGGATCTAAAATTATCCCCCCTCCTATTGTAACCATAGGTGAAAAAAACCTGATAATAAAGTAATCGTCTTTTTGGCATGCGATTTCCTCTTCAAGCCTCATCTGAACAAAAGCTTCTTCACCCGGCAATAGCTCATCTCTATCTAATAGTACTACTCTGCCGAAAATCTCCGCTGAGCCGTGGTAAATGCGTAGTCTGTCTCTATTATTTATGCTTCTTTCCGAACTGCCCAAGAGTTTCAGCTTGGCATCAAACATCAATGAACAATCCATGCTGTCAGACTGCGCTATTACATCTCCTCTGTTGATATCGCTTACTTTTACCCCGGCAATATTGATTGCCACTCTTTGCCCCGCTTCCGCTCTAGCGGTTTTTGAATCGTGCACCTGTACCGTTCTTACCCTGGCATCAATCTTTTTTGGGTAAATCGTAATTCTATCTCCTTCTTTTATAACGCCGGTAATCAGAGTCCCTGTAACAATGGTGCCGAAGCCTGAAATGCTGAAAACCCTGTCTATAGGAAGTCTAAAAGGCTTGTTTATTTCTTTGCCGCTGATTTCATCCGTGAGTTTATCAATCTCATCGATGAGATTGTCTAATCCTTCCTTTGTTACGGAAGAGACGGGAATAATCTTGGCATTTTCCAAAAAAGTGCCCTGTACATCTTCCATAATCTGTTCTATAACTATTTCAAGCCATTCTTCTTCCACTATATCTGTTTTTGTAAGTACAATAATACCCTTTTTTATCTTAAGCAAAGATAAGATATTCAAATGCTCTTTTGTTTGAGGCATCACGCCTTCATCCGCCGCCACAACGAGCAGAACTAAATCTATCCCACTCGCCCCTGCAAGCATATTCTTTATGAAACGCTCGTGTCCGGGTACATCAACTATCCCGGCTCTTTTACCATTGGGTAAATCGAAGTAAGTGAAGCCCAGTTCTATTGATATGCCTCTGTTCTTTTCCTCTTTGAGCCTGTCGGTATCCTTGCCTGTTAGAGCCTTAATCAACGTGGTTTTACCGTGATCGATATGTCCTGCCGTCCCTATTATTATATGTTTCAAAGCACAACCTCGCTTTCTGCCTGCCTATAAAGACGTTTTCAGTGCATCTGCTATTGTATCATATTCATCTTCTTTAACAGTTCTGACATCAATAAGTATCTTATCTTTCAGTATTCTTGTTATGATAGGCGTTTTGCAGCTCCTTAACCTTTTATCCAACTCATTTGCTGAAACTTTTTCACTAGATATTGAAATCACTTTTGTAGGTAATTTATGCAGCGGCATTGCCCCGCCACCGACTTCGGAATATTCGTCATCAATTGTTATTTTATAATCAGAGTCAACTGAATCAAGTTTTTCATATAAATCTTCGGCTTTTTTTGATAATACTTGCATTTTCATTGTTAACATATTTAATACGGGGATGCTTTTTATTGCTTTTTCTTCATCCAAATAAAGCTTTAAGGTGCCCTCTAAGGCTGCCAAAGTCATTTTATCAATTCTGAATGCTCTTGTAAGAGGGTTCTTTTTCATTCTTTCTATATATTCTTTTTTACCCACTATTATGCCGGCCTGGGGTCCCCCCAACATTTTATCTCCGCTGAAAGTAACCGCATCCATGCCCGATAAGACAGCATTTTGGACAGTTGGCTCATAAGGCAAGCCGTATTTACTCAAATCTATAAAAACTCCGCTGCCGATATCTTCTATAACGGGTATGTCTCTTTCCTTTGCCAACGTTACCAATTCTTCAGACGAAACTTCTGTTGTAAAGCCCAATATTCTATAGTTGCTTGTGTGAACTTTCATGAGAGCGCCTGTTTCCAAGTTAATAGCATTTTCATAGTCCGTTAGATGGGTTTTGTTCGTCGTGCCTACCTCAACCAATTTTGCTCCGCTTTCCTTCATCACATCCGGGATTCTGAAAGAACCGCCAATCTCAATTAACTGCCCTCTGGATACAATTACTTCTTTGTTTTTGGCAATTGTACTTAATACGAGCATAACAGCAGCGGCATTATTATTTACAACCATGGCTGCTTCGGCTTTTGTCAGCTCTTTTAGAATATCTTCTACATGTTCATATCGGGAGCCTCTTACTCCCCTATCTATATCCATCTCAAGATTGGAATAACCGAAAGATGTTTTATAAAGAAGGTCATGCACTTCATTGCTGAGGGGGGACCTGCCCAGATTCGTGTGAATAACCACACCTGTAGCGTTTACCACATGTTTCAAATTATAAGACATTTTCTTATGTGCTCTATTTTCAATACCTTGAAGTATTTCATATATATCCACGTTTTGTTCCCCGAACTCATTTCGTTCTTTTAAAATATTGTTCCTATATTCTCCCAAAAAATCTCGAATAACCTGAACCAAAACAGGTCTGGGACAAGTTTCGATGAGTTCTTCTATTTCTTTATATTTAAGTAATTCATCTACAGATGGTATTTTGCATAGGATACTCTTTTTATCAATCATACTATCCTCTCCCTATTTAAATCACTTCCAAGGGATAATTTCCTTTCTCCTTCACTTTACCCACAATGCCGCATTGGGTTTTGTTCTTTTGTTTCAACAGATTAAGCAATTCAACCGCCTTAGTTTCTTCCACAGCTATCAACAGCCCTCCCGATGTTTGAGGATCAAATAAAATATCTGCAATTTCCTGTTTTATGTTGCTATTTAAATTAACTTTTTTCCCGGAATAACTTCTGTTTTTATAGGCACCGGCCGGTATGATGCCCATCATAGCCAGCTCGATACATTCTTCGATTATAGGCAAACTATCCGACCATATTTCAAATGTTACGGAGCTTGCTTCCGCCATTTCAAGGGCATGACCCATAAAACCAAATCCCGTTATATCCGTGCAGCCGTTTGCTCCTATTTCCAGCATAGCTTCGCAGGCATCTTTGTTTAAATAGGACATTACAGTTGAGGCTTTATTTATAACATCCTTATCCAATATACCTGCTTTTAGCGCTGTTGCAAGAATCCCCAACCCCAGAGGCTTTGTCAGTATCAGGATATCCCCGGGTTTTGCACCGGCATTTGATATAATTCCATTGGGGTTTATAAAACCCATTACCGATAAACCGTATTTCGGCTCGTTATCTTCCACTGTATGGCCGCCTATAATAATTGCACCGGCTTCTTTTACCTTATCTGCACCGCCTTTTAGTATTTCCGATAATATGTCTAAAGAAAGACAATTGGGAAAACAGGCAATATTCATTGCCGTAGCCGGTTTGCCTCCCATGGCATAAATATCACTGAGGGCGTTTGCCGCCGCAATCTGGCCGAATACATAGGGATCATCTACAATCGGCGTAAAAAAATCCATGGTCAGCACTACTGCCTTATTATCATCTATTCTATATACCGCTGCATCGTCGTAGGTGTCCATCCCAACTATTAAATTATCATCATGAAATTTAGGTAAATGACACAGAACCTGTGCCAAGGTCTCAGGACCAAGTTTAGCCGCTCAGCCGGAGCTTTCTGTCATTTCTGTAAGTCTCTTATCCACTAAGGACATGATAATCACCCGCTTTCGTCTACTTTACTGTAATCAAGTCTTTGATTTCGTCATATCTTTTTTCGCCTATACCGCTGACACCTCTTATATCATCTATGGTTTTAAATAAACCTATGGAATTTCTGTGTTCCGTTATTCTTTTTGCCAACACGGGACCGATACCGGGCAAAGTCTCGAAATCGGATTCCGTTGCATTGTTAATATTGATTTTGCCGGATTTACCGCCTCTGTCTGAAGCACCTATACTGTTACCCGTCTGTACCGCGTTGATGTTTATAGTTTCCCCTTTTCTGGGAATATATATCTTTTCCTCATCCCACAATTTCTCTGATAGGTTTATTACATCTAAATCCGCTTCAGGCAAGGCGCCGCCTACAAAATTAATGGCATCGTATATCCTTTTACCCTCTTCCATCCATATAAAACCCGGGGTTTTTACCTGTCCCCCAATATGTATTCCTATCATTTTTACTGTATCGGTTGTTTCCTCCTCTTCGGGTTCCTCTTCATCTTCTATCGTTTTCTCACTGCTTCCGGCTATAAATGTTGATGCTTTGTTATGGTTCATATATATGGTTCCGCTTAGTGCAATTGCTAAAATCAATATGACGGAGAAAAGCAGTTTTTCTCTGTTTGTAAAATACAAAACATGCCACTCCTTCCGGTTTCGATTGGATAGTAACACTGTCATCATGTTATAACATTATTTATATTTCTACAACATTTTCATAAAAACCTTTTTTAAAAACAATAAACCGGCAATACGCCGGTTTATCTCACATAATATT
>CAYXAT010000003.1:0-8013 GCA_964462065.1 uncultured Clostridiaceae bacterium
TTTCCACCAGTTTTGCACGACGATCAATCTGAAATTTCTCAAATACTACTCTGAGGTGAGAACGCACTGTACTCTCGGTCACAGATAGTTTTTCTGCAATCTCATTATTACGCAGACCATCTGCGGCAAGTAATGCTACCTCATATTCCCTGGGAGTAAGGTTTGAGGGTAATTCTTCCGAAGAAATAGCATCATGCAGAGTTTCCCAGCCATATTTGTAACATTCTTTCATTTCTATATACTTGTCAAAATGCATGGGATATTCTTTTTCAATCAGCTCATCTACCAGATCCTGCAACAACCATGAATAGACTACTAACAGAAATAACAATCCATCAGACAATGCAATCTCAGCAGCCTGTCTTAACAGATTTTTTGCCTTTACACGATTCTCCATAGATAGATGGCCGACAGCAGCCAGAATTAGAAGGAAAAAACGTGATATGGGTTTATTGGTTTCATATTCCGGCATAAGTGCTTCTACTGTCCCGATAAGCCTTGCCATTTCCCCTTTGTTCAACAGATAACACAAGTGCACAAACAGTGCTTCACTGACCATAATGGAAGGCAGCCTGCCATAGCTGAAATCTCCCTTTTTAAGCCAATCCGCATTACGGTCGGAGCTCGAAAGATAATTAAACAAAATGCCTCTGACTATATCTAAGGTCGATCGGAACAAAGCCGTATTTTGTGAAGGATAAGAAGCCGCCCGTTCCATTGAAATTATTGAATTTTGCCAGCCTTCTACATTTTTTTGCAATAGTGCTATCTGAGCCAGGCATAATGCCGCACCCAACTGAACTATACTCTGCTTATTGTTTTCAGACAGAAACACCGCTTTATAGGAAAGTATTTCGCATTCCTGTATATTACCTCTATAAATAGCAAGCTGGCTTCGAAACAGCACATCTGCACCGCTTCCATGGCCATTTGTCAGCTTTGAATATAATGCAATATACTCTTCTAACTCTTCCGCCTCTTTATCAGTTTCACCCGGGCAAATATGAAATGCCGTAAAGGGTGAATGCTCACCAAACCACCATGGCATTTCAGGAAGAATAATTTGCGAACATTTGCCTTTAAAAAGCTCCGAAGCTTTTCTAAGAACAGCGGTCATATCTTTGAGATTTGGATAACTTCGAAAGGAGGATAAAAGTGTCCATTCAGCGAGCAGATATGGCAGCTCGTCCTCATTCCCCCCATCCAGCATTTCTTTCAGTTCATTCATCAAAATATCAAAATCCGTATTCCTGTCCGAATCTAATAGGGCCCATGCAACACGAAGCATTGAAAGCATATTATCTTTTTTTATATTTTCCGGACAGTTTTTTGCAATATCCAGAGCTAATTCAGAAAATGGTTTGTTCCCCACATATTCAAAAATTAAATTGGAAAAATCAAGAGACAACATCCGCTGATAATCCTTAATCTGCGAATAATAACTCATGGCTTTAGCAGTCTCACCTTCGTTTCTGCAAAAATCTCCCGCCCGCCGGAGGCAGTCCCGTTCAAATGCAGTACCGCGCTCCCTGCGCTTTCCTACAAGCAATTCGGATAAAATATTATGCAGTCCATATTGACCTTGCAATGGTTTATAGTAGATAAAAGGACTTTGCAGCACATCCGGTGCATATTCAGGAAGTGTACTATTCCCTGTCAGCGCACACGCTTGTTGTATTGTAACCTCTTCAAAGGGAGATAAGTATAGAAGAAATGTCCTCTGCTCTTCTGTCAGCACATCCCAAAGTAAGTGCTCCATCAAATCCATAATTCCAACCTTGTCGGACAGCCTGCCGGTTTCTTTATAAGCACGAAGCTGCAAATATACCGCGATTATCCACCCTCCGGTAAGAGAGAAAACGGCCTTTGCCTCTTCAATGGTAATATTGACATCTGCAAGAGCATAATAATTACGTATATCACAGGCACTCAGTCTCAGATCTGCGGCATCTATATATAGCCAGTCATGTGCCTTTATAACCACACGCTGTTCTTTACTAAGAATCTGAGTAATAAAAATGATGTGGAGTTTTTTATTTCCATGCTCAAAAAGAGCCTTAAAAAAAGCATCAGGTAAAACATTATATAATAATTGGAAATCATCAATTACAAGATAGGTTTCATGTATACATCTGACAGACTTCAGGACGTCAGTTACTTTTCCCATGGTCGCAGCATTTGGCGATTCAAATTTAAGGAGAAGACCGCCTGCATCTCTGTCAATTTTCTCAATATTATTGCATAAACGCCTATACGCAAAAGCAGGAGTCTCTTCCACACCGGTAAACCAATATACAGGCGTACCACAGGGAAGCCCATTCACGAAATAATCCCTTATAGCCGTAGTCTTGCCATAACCCGATGGGGCCTCCACAACAGCTGTCGATACAAAACGCAATTGATCCAGCTTGTGCTTCAGCTTATCTGAAAAATAGTAAGGCTCGGCCCGATAGCTTTTCTTCTGCTCCATGGCGATATCTCCAATTCAGTAAATATTATTTTCTTTTGCTTAATTATACAATCTTTGTCAGAATATTTCCATTAATTTATTGATAACACTTTTTTTGCGGCAAATTCGCCGCAATTCAAACATAATATTCTTTTCAATTAAAAAAGTGGAAAGTGGAAAGTGGGAGATATAAAAGAGGCATGATTTAAAACATGCCCCTTTCACTATCTGCTATCTTTATTTTAGGTTTATTTAACCATATTCAGGATCAGTCTTCTGAGAATAGTACTGACCTCTGCCCTTGTACATAATCCTTTCGGATCAAAGAGATTACCGGGCTTTCCATTAATAACCCCTGCATTTTTAATTCTGATGATGTCATTTTTTGCCCAGGCACTAATTTGATTTTTATCTGCAAAGACCCCGGCATCTTTACTTACTCCATCCAATCCAATTTCTGTAAACTCTGCAAAATTAGCAAGAATTACTGCCATTTCCTCACGGCTTATTGCCCTCTCCGGTGCAAAATTGTTACTGCCTATACCACTGACAATACCGTTTCTTGCCGCCCATTCCACATAAGGCGCATAATACGAATCCTCACTGACATCATCGAACCTTGAACCTTTAAAGCTATTAGTGTTTATGTTCCAAAGTCTACCCAATACTGTAACAGCCATACCTCTTGTCATTGAGGCCCCCGGGCTGAATTTGCCCTCTCCGGTGCCGCGGAAAAGTTCTCTTGCGGTTATATAATCAATATCAGGCTTTGCCCAGTGATCTGATATATCCGTAAACATTTGGGCATTATTTTTGAAAAGGTATGTCTTATCCCCACTGCCATACAGGTGTACTTTATCCCCAATTGCAGCGCTGAATCCAACAATGATGCTTTTACCCGCTTCCACAAAGTATGGTACTGTAGTGTCCTTCCAGTCTTTAGCAATTGGAAGCTGCGCTATACCATTTTTCTTTGAGGAAAACACATAATCGGAGCAGATTGACTGCCTGACTGCTGCATACCCATCCTTATCAACAACAGTACTTTGTATAAACCCCAACTTGCCGGTTTCTTCGTTGTAATGGTAGTAGTACAAAGTCTTACCTGCATACTTATCACCGGCATTTATCTTGATCTCCGCTTCTCCCGGCAGCTTTCCGTTATGATTGAAATGTATCAGTACCGCATCATCGCCCTCTAAAAGCTTAATTATTTCAGCTTTGTTGCTGCTGCTATCCAATACTATTCCAAAATCATAATAATCCTGTCCCGGGACATCCCTTATAGTTCCCGCAAGGAAAGTAATTGTATAACCATTGCCTGTCAGAACTAAATTCCTGTCGGGATACAATTCTGCCATCCTTTTTACAACCTCAGCGCTAACCAGGTTAGTTTTGCTAAGGTCAATTGTTATAGGATTTTTTGACCAGTCAACATCATTGACAGATATAATATTTGCAGCCTTCCTGCCGCTGGAGCTTTTAGATCTCACTACAGCAACCTCTGTCATAGTACTGATGGCATTATAATTATCATCCCCTGCTTTTATGGCTGTAATTACAGCCGTGCCGGTATTTGATATGCTTACTTTATCTCCATCCAGTTTTAAAGCGCTTCCTGTAATTGTATAAGTTACTTCGCCTGTACCATTACCCCCGCTTATTCCTAGAATGTATGGACCGCTATTTCTATCTACTGTTTTTGGAATACCTGTAATCGTAATTGCACTTTGATCTGCTTTGGCTATATCATATTCAAAAACTTCAGACTCAACACTGTTATAGTTATCATCGCCATAGTATATCACCTTGAGCTTTTGTGTTCCGGTAGGTATAAACTGCCACATATATTCCGCTTTTTCCTCAAGAATCAGAACATTGCCGCCCAATAATTTATCGTTGTTATGAAATCCGACAAATCCCGTCACCTCAGTTCCTGCCAAACCTTTTATATCAGCTGTCAGGGTTACTGTTTCATTATATACAGCTTTCCCCTCTGCATTGATCATGATTGCCGGGTCTCCCTTATTGACATTAAACTCTGCCACACTGCTATACACCTCTGCTGTTTTGTTATCCAATGCATCATCATTAGTGTTTTTCACTATACAATAATAGTAGTATTTTCCCGCAATATTCGTATCCGGAGTATATTCATAATCTGTTGCACCTTCAATGAGACTGCTCCCTATACTGCTCTTGGTGCTGTTTTTGAACCATTGATAGGATAATGTGCCGCCGTCACTTGCATCTGCAGTTACCTGAACGATTGTATTGTCCCCAAGGGTTACTGTAATATCCTCAGGCTGCTCGATTATCTGCGGAACAGCCGCATCTAAAGGAGAGTATTCTCCGACTTCGGGGGTATATCCTTTTGTCCATTCCGTCCACTGTGTGCCTGCGCTATTTGTAGCTGCCACTCTGAATTTATAGGTTTTATAATTTGTCAATCCTTCGAATATATATCGTCCCGGTATTGTTGCGTACTTTACTGCTTTATCTGTCCCATCATTTACATTCACACTTTCGATGGTATATCTCGTTATTTCAGCGCCGCCGGTTGTGGCAGGTGCATCAAAATATATGACGGCTTCGGCATTTCGAGGCAATATCTTATTAATGACCGGAGCGCCGGGCAGATCAGCTGCTACTTTTACTATCACATCTTTGTAGACTGCTGTATTATTATCAGCTATTCGTAACAGTGTTTCTCCAGCATTATCTGCTTTTAGCTCTATAGTTTTACTTGCACTGTCATAGCTCATTTCATCAAGTATGGGATCCTTTCCCGGTGACTGCAACTCCATAAGCTGAAGCTGAATATCCGTTGTGGAATTGGTAGATTCAACTTCAATGCCAAAGCTTTGAAGTTCTTCGGCTGCCATATAAATAACATCCTGCATTTTTATACTTCCCAAGGGAGACAGTCTTGCATATGCAATATTATTGTCTGTTTCATATTCATTTGCAGTAGTTGCTGCTTCAAATCTCAATTCCATAGACTTATCCTTTGAATTTGCATCAAAGTAAGAAAGGGGAACAAGCAAATCATTGGCGGTATTAAGCTTAATGCTTCCGTCTGTCAGAAATATATATTTTCCTTCGCTGTCTTTTTCATAATCGCTGTTATTGGTAGAATACTGCACCTCTTCGCCGGCACCTATATTACCAAGAGACACTTCTCCATTTCCGTTTATTCTTGATACCGGTTTATATCTCTTTTCGCTAGTTTGTTGATCTGTTTCTCTGTATTCAACCCTAAATTTTACATTGGGCGCAGGCCACTTACCATAATTTTTAAGCACAGCATTTATATCAAGGGGAAGGTATCTCACTCCATTAATCGTAACAATTTCTCCGCCCTGCTTTATGGTTACATCATCAAGCACCAGTTCCGGTTTATCCTGATCGGTGCTAAAGTAAGACTTTCCAAGCCCATTCGTATTCTCCAAACTGTTGTATCTAAACCTATCTGGCTGGTCTCCGGTCTCCTCTACAGTGAAGTGCAAATATTTTCCATCCAGCATTTCAGGTAACGGGTCTGCAACTATCTGTGTTCCAACCTGCCCATAATTGCTGTTCTCACTGTGAAGCAAGGTATCCAGTGTTTCACCAGAAGGTATATTATTTGGTATATCCCATCTTGCCAGACTAATTACATCACTTGTGTCGCCGCCTCCCAACATAAGATTGACAGCAATGGGGTATTCATCCGAGCCTCTTATGGCAAAGTCACCCACATTTTTAAAAGATATCCTCGGCCTAAGAACTGACCCTGCAACAAATGCATAATTATCAAAGAGTAATACGGGTGAGCTTATTTTACGGGTGCCCACGGGGAAGCTCATGGAATAGAAGCCTTTTATGCTATCCCCTTCTGCAACAGGCATTTTAACATCTTTTTTTGCTATTGGATCATAAGCATCCTCTAATTCTGTTAAGGCAGTTTGAGCTATTAAAAGCAATGAGCCTGATGAACCTATCACTACCTTTGGTTTTTGGAATATAAGCCGGGCATTTGAATTACCGCTTTTTTCGTATGCTTGGATTGTTTCCTCTGCTGTCCAGTTTTCATCTAAGGAACTTTCATATATATTCATATCCCTCATCGCGAGCATTATCCCTTTTCCCCATAAGTGGGCATAAGGGTCATACTTGCTCAGATATATTGCATTATTTCCTGAAAATACGACGGGCATTGTATATATTATAGAAATGTTTCCGTCCCCATCTGTTCCTATGGATAAATCCGCTTTGCTGTCCCCTTCATTTGTCTTTGCATCAAAGAAGGGAGTAATAGTTCCTGATGAATTTCCGCTAATCAAGCTATCTAAGTTATTCTTATCAATATAGTAATATCTGTTGTTCATGTTAAATACAAGTATAGGCTCCGGATCACCTTTAGGTTCCAGCTTGCCTTTCAGGAACTCCAATCCCCCAAAGAACGGGTCTTCAAATTCTTGAATACGGGTTGATTTTTCATAAACACCGTCAAGTAATTCTTCATAAACACCATCCAGCGAGTTATCCTCCGAATCCACGAGGGATCTTAAAAGTAAAGGCACTTCCAATTCAACAGTTCCATCATCATCGATAGTACCCTTTCGTAAATACAGCCTTTTGGCAGTCATGTTAGTCAATCCATCAAGATGATTGTAGTTGGTTTCATATGCCATATAGAATTCATTTTTATTATCATTACCACTGATCCCGTAAAAATCTGCTTGCACTATCCGAGTGCCGACATTTTTCCATTCATCTGAAGGGGTGATTTCTGTCACATTAAAGCCACTTTTAGTTTCTACGCCAAAGGACAGTTCAGAATATTTCCCATATAGAATATTCATATATCTGTACTGACCTACTTTAAAATCAAAATATGGGTATTTCTTCTTTGCCTCTACCTCTGCCCCCGCAGCAATTTTATTGTCAGTCGTATTATTGATTTGATTTATAAGGCTTAGCTTGAAGATATCTACTTTATCTTCTAATTCTTCTTCTGTAAAAGGTTCTGATTTAACGCTTAAAACAACTGATTTGCCATCTATCGTTCCCACCTTCGGCAGGAAGTTCAAATAATCTTTGTCCGGCGTGCCGATTACGGTTGCCTCATTAAAACCCTCAGCCTTATATACAGCATCAAATACTGCATATTTGACTTGAGTATTGGCGGCACAATTTTTTATGGCTTCATCCGCATCTGCCTCATCATTCAGGGTCACAGTCCTATTATCAATCCAAGCCACCTTTACCTTAGTTCCGTCCACATAAACATCAAAGGCAGAGTCGCCCTTGATATCCTCCTCCAATGGCGAATAAACTCTGTCAACAACTGTATAATCTTTTTCGCCGTCATCGCCGATTGGATTTACTAAACCATCATCAATGATTCCTGACATAACCAGCGTGTCTGAGTCAACATAGCTGCGGTCAGCCCCTCCGTCTATCATATATATTACATAGTTTTTTCCCTCTACTTCAAATAGGCTATAGTCAGAGCTGTACTTAAGATTCTCTGCCAACATGTTTGCTTCTGCTCCCGCATTGTACTCGCCAAGCTCAAA
>CAYXAT010000003.1:8113-13161 GCA_964462065.1 uncultured Clostridiaceae bacterium
CCCAGGGCAGCTTTAATTGAAAACTCCTTAATGCCTTGAAATTCTGCAGAAAGGCTTACCACAAGCCCCGTATTGACCCTCAAGAATATCTCAAACTTACACAAATCAACCCCGACACCTGCTCCGGCTTCTACTGTTATCTCCAGGCCTATCTCTGCGCTCAGCGTCACCTTGCTAGTACGAAGACCATTCTCCGTTATTTCCTCAAGGTCAATATTCAACCCTAATTTTACTTCCGCACTGAAAAGTATATATACATATACCACGGGAACCGGGGGAATTCTTTGAGTCTGCTTTACCTCTCCGCTAAAGGTGACAAATATTTTAGCCTGATCAAAAGCCCATTTGGCATTCACATTATCATACTTCCACATAAATGCGGCGGAAAGACCAATCATAAAGGAGGCTTCTTTTTGCGAATCCGGCTTCAAATTGGTTCCAAAGTCTTCGTCAAGGGAATCCGTGGCCGCTCTGCTAAGCTGCCTGAAAATATTATCATTATTATCCTTGGATATGGCATCCTTCATATCTGTCAGGTATTTGGATCTGTTCTTACTTAATAGTCCGCTTTGCTCCGTCTCTCCGGGCTTATCACCGCTTTGGCTGTAAGATGCACCAAACAAAGGAATACCCAGCTCAAAGCCAACCATATCATCTCCCATTACCAGTTTAAAGGGGCCCACAGGTATATTGATATCCGGAAGATCAATAGCCGGACTGCTCGTACCCGGGGTATCATTAATGGTAGGGTTGCTGCTTGGCGGAGCTTCGCTGGAAGTCTCCTGTTCCATATCGAAATTTCCTAAAACTATATCTCTATAAGTGGATATGGAATTATAATGATCAACTATGTTGTATTCATCGTTAAATATCTGAAGTACTATCTGAACAGTATTTCTGAAGCAGCCTAAATACTCATTTGTATACTCTTCTGGAATGGTTACATTCCCTACCACGGTTTCGTATTCTGTAATACTTTCCGGATTATCAAAATCTTTTTTCAAATTCCCTTTAAAGTTTGGATTCCACTGCCAACCCCTTTCTGCCCCTTCCACAAACACAGGGGGTGAAAAATCTCCTCCGAGGGGTATTGTGATACTCCCTTTGGCCGCCTCCGCCCCGTACACGGGCACTTTGGTATCCCCCGTTTTTATTTCACGGAGCATCTTCATTTCCGGTGTCATGCGTTCAAGTTGTTCCTCGTTTATTGCTGTTGATATGAATGCTGCCTTTATATTATATTCTAGCTCAGGATCATCTGTTGAAGCTAAAATAATTTTACGGGGAATCTTGACGTATTCATATTTTAGAAGTTTTTGTTTGTAATCTCCATCCTTGTTCTTTTGGGGTGCGAACATACTGTTCACATCCCTTACCCCGTCTATATAGCAGAGCAGTGTATCGCCTTCATCCACAACATTGTTATCGTTTTCATCCAGATACATTTTTATTGATTCAATACAGCTTATTTTTACTTCCTGTTCTCGGTTTAAAGCCTCACTATCATAATAAATCATACCTATTACAGGTTTTGTATAATCGGCCTCTTCTACTTTTATGGCACCGTTGTGCATTTTACGATTGTAATAGAGCTGATCACCATTTAGATTCATATCAAAGGTTTTGATATCTTTCACAGGCACATATATGCAAGAATTCGGGACATCCATTTCTGAGTTTGGATAAGCACCCTTGCTGTTTATCTTGCTTATTACTTTACTAAGAATGCCTTCTTTATATTTTTCATAATCTACATTGGTTTGATTTTCTTTTTGAGGCAGCATACAAGGGGAGCAGTCAACTTTTATTTTTTGCTGTCTCTCCATTGTTACAACTATGGAGTATGATGAAGTCTCACTATTCATACTTGATAGGGTCCTTAATCTCTCTGCATAATTATTTACTCTCCCTGCAAATATGCCTATAGTATTGTTGCCCCTGTAGTCGATCATTTTCCAATTGCCATTTTCATACTTTTTCAATTCCACCTGTTTTATTTTAAAAGGACCGGCACTTGGGTTATCGCTAAATAAGAGCTCTGATCCCACAAAGATATAACCATTGCTATCTGTGCCTCCCCTGCCATCCTTTATGCTAATAGAAGGTTTAATACTGCCTAATATCCCGTTTCCTTCCAGATACTTATCCCCGTCTGCACAAACTATTTCATATTTCATATTTTTAACTGCGGCTCTTTCCAAGAATAAGTAATCCAGAGTCGCATCAAAGGTTGTATTGTTGACACTGCTGTTATCAAGCAGAGCTAAAATAGGCCTGTCATATTTATAGTTTTCTATACTGTTCAATAATCTTGCCCCTAAACTTTCCGCAAACGGTCTATAAACTTCATCATTATTTTTTAATTCTGCAAGTGTCCATGTTCTTTCAGGCGCCAAAGAATAGTCAACAGTATATTTATCCGTAGCTCCCTTTCCGAGGGTATTATCATCAGCGGTTAAGGCAAATTTGGCCACATTTCCGTTTGTGCTTAATTTCAGCCATGCACTGCCCACTATGGTTTTATAGTTTTGGTACAGGTCAGGTATTCCGGTCTTTTCTGTCGTGGAAAAACCATAGGGGTCGGCGCTGCCTTCGGCACAGATTCTCCATCGCCTCCCAGTCATTATTTCAATTTTTAATTTCCCCGCGGATGATGTCGTCTCATAATCATTTACATTATCATAATCTTCCTTATACAGCTCATCAAAACCTCCGCTCAAATTCGAAACATTTAACCCCCTCGGATTTAAAAAAGCATCCGTTAATCCGCATCCTTCGGGGGACTTATCATCCCTATAAATCAGCCTGGTAAACCTTTTCCAGTTGCCTTGATTGGCACTAAGTCTAAGATTCCCATCAACAACTGCATTAACAGAAAAATCTCCATTGGTTTTTGGAGCAATCTCAGTTAAAGGTATAGATTCTTTTATCTTCGGTAAGACCTTTATTTTTTCGCTATTAGAGGTCAATGCCTTATCCGATATGACGGCTTTGCTGCTTATATCAACAGCCTTCGTATCAGCAACCAATGTGGCAACATTCATAGTTTCAGTCTGAGCAGCTGAGTTATAAAGATAAACTTCCGCGATTTCCCCGTCTTCAACAATGTCTCCGCCTTTTGGATTACTGAGTATTATCTGAAAGCTTTTATCTTCAGAGTCTGTTTCCAAATTATCGTTAATAAGAGGTACTTCAATAACTGCTGTTTCCTGCCCGCAATTAAAGGCAAGAGTTCCCGATGTTTTGGCAAAATCAATCCCTTCCAAGGCAGTCCCCGAGACAGCCTCATAATCTACTGAGAATACATACTGGGTTCCTCCTGTTCTTTCGACCTCCAGCACGGCAGAACCCTTACTTTTGTCAAAACTGGACTGCTTATGAACGAAGGCAGCGTGGCTATCCACATAGGGATCATTATCCTGAATACACATTGTAAATCGATTGGCATCCTCAATGAACTCCGCTCCCTCAGCATCAAATATTGTTGCTATGAAAAACTCCTCCGGCTCAGAAATATCATCGTCAATGGTTCTTACCTCAATGTGCTTCTCATATTCGCCATCCTCAAAAACTAAATCAATGAATACTGTGTCATATTCATTTTCCAAATCTACAGATACGTCTTTGGGTGATATTATTTCAAAATCCTTTAAACCCGCGGCATTGGCAGTATTGCCTTCCGGTGCCACAGGTGTTATAGCAATATTGGCAATTGCAGTGCCTTCGCGGCCACCCATACGGTATACAGCGATAGCTACTGTATCATCGCCCTCTTTAGTATATTGATAACTCTCTCTGAAGATAAATGCCCCGTTAGGAAATGCTTCCTCCCAAGTCCTACCGTCAGGGGCAAACTCACTATCAGTGTTATCTGCATATATTGTTGAAAGACTTTCTGAAAATGGTCCGAAAACCATGAGTACAGCCAATACTATACATACTACTCTTTTAAACACCCTTCTCATTTCGCAACCCCCCTTTTTAAAATAAACATTTATGATCCGGCTGTATATTCCTATAGCAATAGCCTGTCCCAATCAATTGTTAACTTCGTTATCTGCCCGCACCAGGCTTCATCCCAGCAAAACCACCTCCATCAATTCGTTGACGGTAACACGCAGCCTGTCCCCGCCCCAGCTCACATAATCGCCGTCGGTAACAGCAGTTTCGAAAAAAACCTTTTCCCTAAGCCCCGCGTACTTCATGGTATGCAGCTTGTCCGAAAGATCCACGATCACTATACTGCCCCCTTCCATTTCCATGAGCAGGCGATAACCCTTCATCGGAAGAACGGATTTTATATAACTCATACAAATACCCCTTCCTATACAGAAAATCCCATCCTATATACACTATAGAATGGGATTTCTAATTACACATCGTCCATATGGATGATATTTTATAAATTCATATAATATTGATTTAGGTTCTTTCTGAAGGGTAAGATATTTTAGAATGTTCATTATTATATTCAAAGTGGCACGATAGAACTAGATTGATGTCCGGAACGCTTTTTCATGATACTACTTCAACTTGATATAATAGCGTTTATTTTTTAAAATTAAGATTATTTTTATCAGCCCATTCATTAAAAATTTGAATGTAAACATCCCCATAGACACCTATAAAATCGTCATATAAATTCAATTCACGGAGCTTTTCCATATATGCATCCATATATTTATCTCGTCTTAGAATATTAAATAATTGTTTCCGAATTTCTTTATCTTCCACACATTCTTTCACATAAAAACGCATAATTTCCTCATGGTTGATTTCTTCATAAGATGGAAGTCTGAAATTATTGGTATCATTAAGAGGGATTTTCGCATCAAAATCCAATTTTTTCAGTTCAAGTTCTGAAACAGGAAAAAAATCAAATTGATTTGTATCCTTATGATAAAAAATTGTATAATTCTCTCTTACCGACAACATCAAATCAATAATTGAAACCATTTCGCTCATGTTCTTCTATTCCTCCTATCTCTTTATTTGAAAACTTTTCTCTTGATATCTCCGATGCTTTTAGAATATCGAAGACTTGTTTA
>CAYXAT010000003.1:13261-39993 GCA_964462065.1 uncultured Clostridiaceae bacterium
TGAAAACTTTTCTCTTGATATCTCCGATGCTTTTAGAATATCGAAGACTTGTTTACGATATTTCCGCTCCCTGCGGTTGCCCCTCCATAAGAAGCTCCCCATATTCCTATTTTTTCCCCGGAGGCCTGCTCTTCAACATAATTCATCCAATCAACAAAAAATAATGACAGCAATTGCTGCAGACACAGTAATCGTTTTTTTAAAAACCCCCAAGGCCCTTAGCCCCCTTCCAAACCCATACCACATTTTAACAGTACGTATGTTTTTAGACAGCATTTACTGGGGAATTGTTCCATACGCTATTTTTGTTAAAGAATTTTTGATAATTACAACTATTCATGTCGCTTAACATATCCAAAATTTATGTACACCTATGCCAATACCTATTATATTGCATAAGTATTAGTAAAATCAGGAGGTGACATTAATTGGCGGATTATATTTATGAATCTGAACCTTTTATTGTGAAGCCCGGTGAAAAGGTTATCATCAAAGTTAAAGGTGTCCGGCATTAATAGACGGTTATTACAGTTTATAACCGGCGCTTTATCGTACTTTATTATAAATCTTTTTAATTTTGCTAACTGATGCGATTCTCTCCTCCGCCATTTTATCAGCGGCTTTATATGTAGGTATACCGTCTCTTTTGGCTATATTAAACACCTTTTTACAAGCATTATAAATTTTTGCGGTATTTTTTATGGCAGCTTCTTTATTATATTCACGTCCTGATATATCATCAATTATATTGATAACACCACCGCTGTTTATAATATAATCCGGCACATATAGTATCCCTTTTTCATCAAGAATATCGCCGTGTTTTGGTTCCGCCAATTGATTGTTAGCAGAACCGGCTATAATCTTACATTTCAATTGTTCAATTGTTTTATCGTTTATTATTGCACCTGTGGCACAAGGTGAAAACACATCACATTCTAAACCATATATTTCATCCAAGCCTACAGCTGTTGCACCCAGTTCCGCTACAGCTTTATCAATTTTTGTCCGGTCTCTTGTAGTCACATATAGTTTGGCACCCGCTTCGTAAAGTAACTCGGCTAAAAGTCTGCCCACAGCACCCAATCCTTGGATTGCAACGGTTCTACCTTTTAAATCATCGTATCCATAAATCTTATTAACAGCTGCCTGGATCCCTTTAAATACGCCATAAGCAGTTACAGGTGATGGATTGCCGCTTCCCGTTTCCAGACCTACTATATAATTCGTTTCACAGTTTATATAGGCGGCATCTTGTTGTGTCATATTCATATCTTCGCCGGTTATATATCTTCCGTTTAATCCTTCAACAAATCTGCCAAATGCTCTAAACAACGCTTCGCTTTTTATCTTCTTGGGGTCCCCTATTATAACTGCTTTCCCACCGCCAAGGTTTAATCCAAGAGCCGCATTTTTATATGTCATACCTTTAGCCAATCTTAGGGCATCTATAATCGCTTCTTCATCGTTATCATAATCGCAAATCCTTGTTCCGCCTAACGCCGGTCCCAATGTAGTATCGTGAATAGCAATAATTGCTTTTAATCCGGAGCCTTTATCTTGGCAAAACACTAATTGTTCGTAATCGTATTCTTCTAATTTTTTAAATATCTCCATCAAATTAACCCCCATATGTAAGTTCTTTTATTGCGTTAAGCAAAAAATATATGCCGAATAGCGGCAATCATAAAGCAAGGATGTAAATCCTGAGATAAACCAAACTAAATATGCTTAAATATATTATTATATGTTATTCTTGTTAATTCTTTAGCACATTCATCATTCAAAGAAAATCGATTTATGCACATAAGAGTTTATATTAATACTGCATTTCACCAAAATGGCATCAATTACTCGTAATACTTTCCGGATAACTCTGTTATATTAATTCGCATAACAGCAGTGCCTTTAACCATATTATCCGGAATTTCATTATCAACCAAATTTGGAGTATATTTCCTTATGATTTTCTTTAAAATATCTTTTTTATCATTGATATCTACTACTTTCTCGGCAATACCCGAGATAATAATACTTTCATATTTAGTATTAGTATCACACGGTTTGCCATCCGAATCTAATAATAGCCCTTCCATTTCATAAATGGATATACAAACCCGGGAATCATGGGAAATGTTATCTAGTTTCCTCCCTTTTGGTAGCCCGTGAAAGTAAATTGCATCATTCCAATAAATAAAGTGAATTGGTGTGCAGTATGGTGTGCCGTCAGAGTTTAATGTTGCCAAGTTGCATGTCTTTGCCCTATGTAATAAAGAGTTTATCTTGTCCTCGTTCAAGATGTGTGTTTTCATACGGTTTTGCATCATAAATCAACCTTTCATTTTAATTAATTATAAACAATTATTGTTAGCTATCCATATTGTTTATATGAAAATAACTATCATACTACTATATTATCTATATATCTATATAATATAAGAATACTATAATTTGTTCAATAAGCCTATAGACTCCGTTCCCGGCATTTGCACACAATAATGTAGTATAAGGACTAATATTTTTTTATAAAAAACAGGCCAATGTATTTAAGCCTGGCCTGTTTATCTTTTAAACCTTTTTCTATACTAGAAAATATACTACATTCATGTACCACATGTGGATTCTATAGGCATGGAATCTTTCATCCATCCATTAACCATTCCACCCATTAAGGAACAAGCATCATATCCCAGTAATTTAAGTATAGCGACAACTTGTCCCGCACATTGCCCGGTATAACATACTACAATTATCTTCTTATCCATAGGCAAAATATCTTCTTCAATAAATTCAAACACTTCGTTCCATTCGCAATGCACCGAGCCTTCAATAAAGTTCTTAACAAAATCATCTTTTTTTCTGATATCAAGTATAAACAGTTCTTCTTTTGCACCAATGCATTTGTACAAATCCTTGCAATCAATTAAATTATTGCACCCGTTCCTTAAATCATCAAAATACTTTTTCGTCGCATCTAAGGCAGTAATCATAAATGCACCTCCTGTTTATTGTTAATACAGCGCTAAATTATAACACTTATTTCATTGTATAACACATATTGTTTTATTCCTACATAAAAAATGCTGTATTTACAAATTTTTTGTCTTTCCAAGTCGAATAATAAGAGTGCATTAAAAATATTATATTAATTTATTGGCATATTCAAAAACTGTCTAAACGCCACTTAAAATAGTCTTAGTTGTTCTGCCTCCTCTGTTCTTACTTGTGAGGTAACCATTATTTCTATATCTTCACCTTTTGCATGGTGGCTCTTTAAATACTGCGTTCCCTTTCTTAGATTTGAAGGAACTATATTCAAAACATATATATTGTCAAAAGAATTGTATATTGACTCTCCGCTAAGACCCGTAAAGGAGATTAATTGGGTGTTGCTTTTCTTGGCAACGTCCATTAAAGGATTCAATAAATGGGCAGCGCTTGTTTGGGAAAAAGGATTATCCATTATTAGGACCTTACCTTCTTCTAATTCCGCAAATATATCAGTATCATCTCTTCTCATAAAAGAAAGCAAGCTTGATAAAATCACAAACGCTGATAAAAAACCTTCTCCGCCTGAATTCATTGATACCTCTGCCCAGTCAATCTGATATTGTCTTTCAGCCTCAATCTTATATAATCTAATTACAATGTTGCTAATGCCAACAACAGTATTATATAAATTTTTTGTTGTTATTATGGCGCTTATTGTTTCTTCAATGTTTTCATTGTTTTCCAATCGGATGATACTGCTCTGTGTTAAATCTTCAATCATATCTTCTAATCTGTTTCTATATTGATTTTCCTCCGTATCCCAATCCGGCAAATACATACGCAACATCTTTACAGGTTTTTCTCTAATTTTTATAGTGGAATTTTTATCTATTTTGTTCAAACTCTTATCTATGTCGCTGATATATTCAAGCAAAATTTGTACTATCCTTTCCTTCTCTTTATCCACTATGGCGATGTCTACCTCTAATTTTGCTATTAAATCATCATAAGCCTTAATAGTCGTCAGTAATTGTTCTATGAATTCCGCCGGCTCTTCTATTAACGAATATAGAGTATTTAAAGGTCTGCTGAAAAAGTCCTCTTGAAAGGCTTTATTTCTCAGTTGTTCATCTATTGAAATTCTCAGCTCATTCTCAAGTCTATTAATGTTCCCGATATTTTGTCTGTAATCCCTTATTATCATTCCCCTATAACGATCCAAGGCATCCCTATCCAAAGATGCGATATCGTGAGAAAGTTTTATTTCCTCTATTATAGGCAAGTCATAATACTCTGCTAATGCAGAGATGTTATTGTCACAATGGCCTATTCTGCCGATAATATAATCTAACTCGGATTTCAACTTTTTAAGTTCATCTCTTTTTTCCATTATTCGATTTCTAAATTCCGTCAATACTATTTCATTTTTTGGTACCAGATCCTCTTTATTAAGTTTGTCCTTTAGTTCTTTAAACCTTATGCTTATTTGATTTTCCATGACTGCTATGTCTGCTTTTAGCTTTGAATGATCCCCATGTAGATTTTTGATTTCAGTTTCAAACCGGGAAATGTCATTTTCTATTGAATTCAAAATAAAGGCATTATACACTTCATTTCTAAATTCTTCTTCTTTAATTTTCAATCTGCTATATGTTTCTATTAAGTCTTTCTCCTGTCCATCAAATCTTCTACGGGCATTGGATAGATCTTGTTCCACATCTTTTAATTCTCCGGTTATTTCTCTTGTTAAAGCTTCATACCTTGCCTCTACATCCTCAATATCTTTTTGTATCAATTCTTTTTTTTCGTATCTTTGATATATCAAGAGTTTCTCTCTTGTGCGCTTTTGCTTATCTATATATCCTGATCTGGTTTCAGACCTGTCTAAACGGGTTTGCCTGAGATTAATTATTTCCTCTTTTATACAACTGCTTTCGTCTTTAATTTTTTTGATATTATCTATTACCCTGATTCTGTCCTTCATTAAAATCAAATACTCTCTATAATCTTTATTCAATTCAATCAAGTCTTTGTCTTTTCTTCTTAACTCGTCCAATTCTTTTTCCTTTATGATAATCATATTTAATAGTTCTTCCCGGTCACGGCTTAATATATTTTTATGCTCCTTCAGTGTGTTTATATCGCTTTCAAGCATATTTATAATGCTAAGGTTAGAGGCAAGGCTGTTTTTTACATCCCTATAATCCTTTTCATTAAGGTGTTGATAAAAAGTTTTGTTATATCTTTGCTCATACTCATCCAAGTCATTCCGTCTATTATCTAAAACTCCTTTAATTCTATTTATTTCATTCTCTTTAGAAGAAAGCATTTTGGCTAATTCCTCGTCATCCAACAGATTATTATTAAATAAAACATAAAAATTTACCTTTTCCCCCGGATATAGTGAAAACTCATTTTCTTCAAAGTTCTTTTCAATATTCTCCCTCTCTATTATTGGAATCGGAAAAGATGTGTATATGCCTAATTCATTATCCTTAAGGCGTCCAATATCTCTTTGGGTTAAAATTAATCCGTATGGTATAAAAGGATTATTTTTTACTATTTTAGTATTTTCATTAAGATTCTTCTCGTTCCGCTGCAGCCATTCCATACCGTATATATACTTTATCTCCGCTGCTTCCAAAGCTTTTTTAATGTCATCCGAAAGCTCCAATACTTTTCCTGATTTTAATTTATCATACTCTTTTTCTATGTCACCAAGATTTGCTTCTATAAGCTTTATAGTTTCTTTGACCTCATTTTTTCTCTTCCGGAATTCTTTTAAAATTTCTTCAGTATCAAAAATCCTGTCTTCGCCGAATCCTATATGTTTTATTATTGATTTCCTATTTTCTATTTTTAAATTTATTTCTTCTAATTTATCCTTTATCCCTATAATTTTCTGGGATATGGCAGCGCGTTCATTATCTTTCTCTTGTATTTGCCTGCTATACGTTCTTAACATTTCTTCATTTTCGTAACTTGTTTTCTTTAATCTGCTGATTTCAAGGCTTAATTGTTCTATAGTTTCTTTTAATCTCTTAATTTTTATATCCAAGCCGCCTTCTTCGTATTCATTTAGCATATTTCTTCTTAAGCCTTCTCTATACATTCTGTTAAAATTGTTCTCAGCTCTATCATAATTTCGGATATTAGTATTAATTTCAGATAAATGTGCATTCTCCTTTATTTCCTTTTCTTTTAGGTTTTCTGACTCTTTGTCCAGATTCTTATCTTTAATCTCAATTTCTATTAACTCTTTTTGTATATCGGTTAATTGAATCTCGACTGTTTTTAATTCGTTTTCATAGTGATTTCTAAGAGTATATCCCAAAGACTCCCTTTCCGGAGCCCTATCTTTTTCTTTATTTCTTATTAACTCCAACTTATTCTCCCAAACTTGAACATCCTTGGATGCTTCTTTATATCTTTCATTAATCATAGCGCAATATTGAATATCCCTACGTCTCGCCAACGTACTTTTTTCTATCTCATTCTTATCAATTAAATCAGCCACTTCTTTGAATTTGCTTTTGAATATCTCGTTTTCATTCATCAAATTATATATTGCATAGGATATTTCTTCATATTCAATACGATTAATTTCTTCATTTAACGCAACATCCCTCTCGTCTAAACTAATTTTATATGATGCTAAATTATCTCTGAAGCTCTTCAGCTTATTAATTAAATTCGCTATTACATTTTCCATATTATATTTTTCTTCTGTAGAAGCTTTAAGTTTTTCAGCTATACCTAATACTGTGGAAGTTTCCTCTTTAAACAGTAAAATGGTACTTTTTTGATCTATCTTTGATTTATTATCCTTATATTGCTTTATATACCTACTTAAAATTTCTCTAAATTCTACAATCCTATTCCTATCCTTATTTAATTTATCTTCAACGGTAGGTAAAAACCAGGACGCTATTAATCCCGCTTCATCTTTTGCATTTGCAAAAAGTTCAGAAAGACCCGACTCTCTAATATTTACTTTCTTAACAATAGATTCCCATTCCTTATAATATATTTGGTATTCCTCTAATCTATCGAAATAGTTTCTTGACTGCAAACTGTTATTCATATCATATAAAGTTAGCCTGTAATCATTGGATATCTTAATTGTTTCTAAAAGATTCCTGCATTCGCCAAACTTCATTAAGATCTTACTGTCATCTGCAGTCTTTATGAATGGGATATTATGAATATCATATGGATTGGATTTTTTATATTCATGTATAAATTGAAATATATCTAAATCATTCTGGCTTTGTTCATCACCAAAAGCTTGGCTTTTCCTAATCATCATACCGGTCAAAACATAACCGGAATTGCCATCTAATTTCCACTCAACCAATATAAAACTGGGCTTGTTTGTAGTGAAATAATCGGAGAATTTTCTCTTATTACTATCTCTGTATCTTTTATGTACAAAAGGAGCTATCAACATCTGCACAAGAACAGACTTTCCACCCCCATTTCTTAAAGAAAGCAATGTGCTTTCTCCATTTAAATGGAAGGTTTCATCATCCACACGTATGCCGTTGTAGTTATAATTAAGGTTTATAAGTCTAATTGCGTTTATCTTACTCATCTTCTTCCACCCCTAAAACCCTTAGAACCCTTTTATAATTCTTTCTATTCAATAGGTTGTAATCCATAAACTGGTCCAACTTTTTTGTCGTTTTTATCATTTCATCTTCTTCTATGAAATCGACTAAATCCTGATTTTGTAAAAACTTTAATATATTATAAATAAATCCTTCCTTTGTTGTCCTTGCCCTGGAACCTTTTTCTTCACTTCTAAGTGCTTCAAAAGCTTCCAACATATTAGTAAAAGCCAATCCTTCAATATCCTCTGTTTCATCATCCAAGCCTTCTATGCCCTCTTTTAACCTGTCCGATACACTGTTTAAAAGATCCCCCACCCGTAGATAGTCCCTGGCCTTGCTGCTACTGCCCTGCCCGTCATAAAATTCAACTAATAAGGTTAATATTACAAATTGAGATAAATAATAATCCTTATCTGTAGCTGTTGACTTGCATAGTATTGATTTTAGATTTTGCTTCGAATATCCCAGATAAGTATTGTCTTCATCAGGAATTAAATATATGATGTTTCCATATCGTTCAATCAGACTTTTTGCAATATTACCTTGTCTTTTCACTAAATCCAAAATATTTTCATTTTCCGTATATGCTTTATATAATTCAAAATCATCTTCTTCTTTTAACTCACGGTGTTCAATTAAAAAACAAAATATTTTTTGACTTAAAGTCACTTCTTCTAATTCAAATCCCATAGTATCCTCCTATTGAATAGTTAAATCAAAATAAATATTTGAACAGTAAATATTTTTCGTCTTTCCTGTTGCGCTATTAACATTTTCAAATACAACCGGTTCTTTATCATCAATTCTATACGTGCTTATTCTTTTTATATCTGATAAAAAGAAATTAGTATCTATTAAGTATAATATACTTTCATTAAGTTGGAACTCCAGGTTGCTGCTTTCTGCTATATGTTCCGAACGTTCTTTTCTTAATTCCTGTATATCGATATCAGCATACCTAAGCAATTCAATCACGTTTTCCTTAAATATTTCAACATTAGGAATCAATTGAGAATAATCCTCATTCAAGCATTCTTTTAGGTTTCTAAGGCTAATCCCATTATTCCGGTGGGCTTGTGTGAGTATTATCATAAGGGAATTATTATAAAGCCTTAGCTTTTCCCTTTGTTTTGCAATCCGCTCCTCCTGCCATTGCTCATCATCAAATTCTAATACCTCTTCATCTTCATCTTTAAACTTGATTCTAATCGGTTTTTGTATTTCTATAGACTTGTTAATATTGTATTCTTTGTCCACTTCTCGGTTTAATAAAGGTCGAATAAAATATTCTATATTTCTCAATACTTCAGGATTTTCTAATATTTTATCATACAGTTCATTTCTTATGTTAAACCTTTTTATTAAGGTCATTTTAGATAAAGCTTCTAATTCTTTAGTATACAATGACTTTAGTTCAAAGTGAGTTCTTAATATTTGCTGGTGCTCATCTATCGAGCGACTCAAATAATTCTCAATTATTTTTAGATTAACCAGGTTTTTAGTGTCTTCATCGTCCAATTTTTGAATATTAATATCTTTTTCTTCTAATTCTTTCACTCTCTCCCTAATATTCTCTCTATATCCCGCAAACTTCTTGCTTGTATCTCCTATCGTTTCCAAATTTTCTTCCAATAGTATTTTATAATCCAACACGGAATAATTTAAAGCATTCTGTTTTATTTTTCTCATGGCTTCCCCTATTCGCCGATATTGTATACGCAACTGATTAAATATATTCTTTACATCATCCACAGCCTTATCGTAGGAGGCTTTCTCTATATGTAGTTTAAAAATCATCTCATGTATGGTCAATAGCATATTACTTTCCATTTCCAAAGTGGATAACATCAGATTATATCCATCGTCAGTTAAGTAATAAGATGTTCTTCTGATCTCATCATCGATATATACCGGTTTATTATTTATAAAACTGATATGTATGTTTTTATACTCTTCATCTTGAAAATCATATCCGTTAAAGTACATAACTTTACCTTGGTTTCCCAAAATTATATTAATAATAAAATCACCTAATTCCTTGCATTCTTCATAGGAAATTGGTTTTTTGAAGCTTCTCATATTAACCGTATCTATAAAATCTCCAATATCATCCATGGTGCATGGCTCATCCTTTAACGACTGCTCCATTATAAATAATAAAACAATAAATAACATATTGATTTGCTCATAAAAATCTTCGAAACCGTATTGTTTCCATGTAGTTTTAGACATACTATTTTTAAATAAAAATGCATATAAACCTACATTTTTCATACGTTTCGGAAAGTTATTCAAAAAAGAAAATCTCATATCTTCTCCTAAAAATCACTATTATTTAATATTTCTTGGGGTATATATCTATTGCTCCTTAGCATCTCCATAATTTCGATTCTGTCAATTTCATCAAACGAATCTAAAAAGTGATTACCTATATTCTTGTTTTGTCCTTTTTTCATCTCCGGCAATACAACTTTTTCCGCTTTTTTTAACATATATAAATATGCCTCATTAAACGGTTTTATAGGTATCCTGTCTATAAAAACATTAGATAATTGCTCATATATCAATATGCCTTCATAATCCAAATCCCCTAAATAGTATATTTGGTTTGATTTATTGCTCAGATAGGGCTCAACGCAAAACGTGAAATCTTTAAAAGACTTGATTATTCCTTTACCTTTTCCGTATATTAACGTTCCAATCGGCAATCCTAATATGCTCTCATTACCTATTATTAAATGTCTTCTCATGCTATAAAATGTATCCTTATTTTCTAAAATTAATACATTTTGTGGAACCTTCTTATGATGTGAATAATATGATAAAGGTTCTGTGGTTTCATAAGTGTTCAGGTCATGGGGCGTAAAGCCTACATTTTTTAAAACCTTTATGCCGCCTTCTTTTTTTAAATATTTCTCCCTATTCCAAATTTCAAAGCTCCTTTCATTTATTGAAACCGGCTCTTTTAAAAAATTTTTATTATTAGATATGTAATTACTAAGCTGCAAAATATGATCCCTGTCTTCTTTATAATTATCAATATTTTTTAGGTAATAATCTATTTTCAAGGAAGAATGAAGGCTAAACATGAGCTCGTCTTCGTATATTTTACTGTCACCCTTAAGTTCTAACACCCTATATCTATTGTATAGTGCAGGAGTTTTGCCGTTAGTTCCGGAACTTATTATAGGCTCTATAAATCCGGCTTCTATCTTGGTCATTATAAAATCTACTAAGGAATGATAGTCTTTCAACTTATATATTTTCGAAACTTCATCAAGGGTTATTTTCTTCTTGCCTATATTTCTTATTGATTTCATCTTTCGATCCCTCACAAATATCGTGCCTATCACTTACTGCATCATCCCCCCAACAAAGGTTGATCGTAATCAAAAAGCACCTCATTTATCTCGAATACATTGTATCTAGAGTTTACAATAAAATATTCAATAATAACATCGAATTTGACCGCATGAGAAAGCGCAAAACCTGCCCGCCCCAAGAAATCATCGGTTTCGTCAAGTGACAATTCCAATGCCACTGCAAGAGCAATGGCTGTCCTCTTACTCGGCATATAGCCTTTATTACTCCTGATCTTGGAAAATAGCTTTCTGTCAAGGTTAGCACGCTTATAAACCTCAACATCAGTCATTTCCTTGGCGTCAATCAGGCGAAGAAGCATCCTGGAAAAAGACTCATCAAGGTTGCCTACTAAATCATCAAGCGGAACAGGTGCGCCAACGGATGATGTGCATATGTTTTTAAAAATAAGTTCATTGTATTTACTTACGTCCTCATTAGCTTCATACAATGCATCACGTTCTATATCAAGCAGTTGCCTACGTTTGATTTCGTGTTTTTCAACATAATGCTCATCAATATAGCTTTCGACAGCACCAATCAATGCGCGGCTTACGGTGAATGCTGATTTATCAAATACCACAAGTGTCACATCAAGGTCATTATCTATAAGGAAATCTTGAATTGTCGAAACTGCCACTTGAAGAGCCTCGTCTTTCGGGTAGCCGTAAATACCGCTAGATATCAGCGGAAATGCTATGCTTTCACATTTATTTTCAACGGCACGCTTCATCGAATTCATATATGCAGCACGAAGGTGCTGCTCATTTTGCTCCTTGTTCCATTGTTGATAAATTGGTCCCGCTGTGTGAATAATGAACTTAGCCGATAAGTTAAACCCAGGCGTGATAACCGCTTCGCCGGTTTTAATCGGAGAAAGTTTATCACAAGCAGCTTGGAGCTGTGCCGCTCCCGCAGCTTTGAAAATAGCCCCGCAAACCCCGCCACCTATTTGCAAGTCGGTGTTTGCTGCGTTTACAATGGCATCAACATTCATTTTTGTAATGTCCTGCCGGACTATATTAAAGGGCATAACCAAATCCCTCCATGCAATTAATATTAAATACATTTTAACACAACAAAGCCACAATCTTTGTATGCTTTGTTGCCGCAATTCTTAAAACACCTTTTGTTGCTTTCAAATCTAATAATATTTACACAACCAACGCACGTTTATCAGAGAATTTCCCGTAGGATTTCGCCTCTCCAATTTCCACCAGGATATCCACCAGTCTGTATACATCTTCAAATGAAACATAAAGAGCTACAGGAGCAATCCTAATTACATTTGGCTCTCTGAAATCAGGTATTACATTCTTTTCTTTAAGCGCTAGGCAGATTCTGTAAGCCTCATCATGCTCCAAAGCCACATGTCCGCCACGTCTGTTATGCTCCAATGGTGTTCCATTAGAAAATCCATACTTTGCAAGCCTATTTTCTATAAGATATATGAAGTAATCTGTCAGGAGCAATGATTTCTTCCTTATGTTTTCTATTCCGGCATCGTTAAAAACTTTTAATATTCCCTCCATAGGGGCCATAGAAAGCATATTGGGAGTGCCTGTGAGCCATGCATCAACATCAACCTCCGGATCGTGTTTATGAAGAAGTTGAAACTGAGTTTCTTTCTTGTTCCCATGCCATCCTGTTAGACCCGGTTCTGTACCAAAATGCTTCTTATTGATATAAAGGATCGCATTTGACCCGGGACCCGCTGAAATGTGTTTATACGTACAAAAAACTGCAAAATCCGGATCAATCTTTTCGAAATCATGAGGAACTGAACCAATGGAGTGGCTTAAATCCCAGCCTATTATTATTCCTTTTTCGTGAGCTGCCTTTGTCACTTTTTCCATATCTATGAGCTGTGCCGACCTATAGAGTAAACTGGGCAATAGTGCTATTGCTACATCATCAGTTAAACCTTCAATTATATCTTCTTCTCCAATCGTCCTTCCGTCTCTGCTTTTAACTACCTTTATTGCATCATCCGGATCTAATCCTTTTAACTTTACTTGGCTAATAGCTGCATGGATATCTGTTGGGAAATTTAGGTCATCAACCAGAATCTTGTATCTTTCTTTTGTAGGTTTATAAAAGGTTGCCAAAGCCTGGTGAATATTTATTGTAACACTATTTGTACACGTGAGTTCGTTTTTATCTGCATTCAACATTTCAGCGAAGAGCCCACCAATAAACTTAGGATATTTGAAATACTTGCCATCTTCGATATTCCACATTAGGATCTTATTTTTCTTCCACACCTCGAGCATATTAAAAAGAGCCTCTTCCGCATCCTTTGAACACGCCCCCAGTGAGTTGCCGTCCATATAGAGTTCTCCTTCCCCCAAATAGAATCTCTCTTTATACTCTTTTAGTTCATCTTTGGCATCCATTTCCCTTGCAAAGTCGATACCTAATTTAAACTTTTCTTGCATGAAAAAGCCCCTTTCATCTATTATTACCTTAATTATATCTCACAACTTCCTGATTTCAAACCACTTGGTTAATACGATATACATGAAAACAGATGCCCAAATCTTTTGACTACCTAAAATTATTTAAATGGGTGTGAGTACTTCCTACACATTATTTATAATAATTTGCATGATAACCGTCTATACGTCTACATCGTGCCTGGCACTTACTGTCTTCGTCGTTTTACGTCTCTTCGGATTTCCTCAAAACATGTCTCATCAACGGCTCCCGCCTCTCGGAATGTTGCAACGGCCTGCGCCATTACTGTGTAATTTAACTTTGTTCCTTCACTGTCAGCAATATAGTCAACCGCCCTGTCGGGTGTAATCCCAAAACGTCCTGCTGATTCTACAGCATCAATATTTGCTCCAAGAAATATGAATTCCCACTTATGCTTTGTTTTTTTCCTTTCAATCAGTGCCTTAACTTTTTCGACCGAGTATTCTCTGCTTGAGTTTTCTTCGCCGTCAGTGATAATAACAAACATCACTTTTTCAGCACGGTAATCATCAGCAGTATGCTTTTGTGCGTTGCTAATTTTATGAACAGTCCTACCGATAGCATCAAGAAGAGCAGTCGAACCGCCGACTTGATACTCTTTATCTGTAATCGGGCTGATCGCTTTGATATCAATGCGATCATGAAGGAGTTCATAATTGTTATCGAATAACACCGTAGTCATTATGCATTCGCCTTCAACCGCTTGTTGCTTTGCAAGCATTGAGTTATATCCTCCAATGGTATCCTTCTCCAAACCACCCATAGATCCGCTTTTGTCCAATATAAATATCAGTTCAGTTAATCCTTTTTTCATAATGAAACGCCCCCCTAAAATTTTATTATGTCTTAAATATACAACCTCAAGGGTGGCAATCGGTCGCTTTAAAAGCGACATTATTTTAAAAAACCATTTAATATAGTCTCTTCAGCTTCTTCCTCTGAAAGACCTAAACTCATCAATTTTATCAGTTGATTAGATGCTATTCTGCCTATAGCTGCCTCATGTATCAACTGGGCGTCTTGATGTAATGCGGAGATTTCAGGCGTTGAAAAAACCTGAGCGTTATGCATTATTATTGAATCGCATTGTACGTGACCTCTGCAAATATTTCTACCAACAAGGTTAAAATAAAATCTTTGTTTTGAATTGTTTTGTGCCACAGAACGAGATATTACCTGAGCTGTAGAATTTTCACCCATAAGTTCCACAATAATCTTAGAATCGGCATCTTGGCTTCCGCTGGTTAAAAGCCTTTCAGTGACTATAAGTCGAGCATTTTTATGCAATCGTATCTCTGTGACCCTATTTGTATGATCTACGCCTTTTATTTGAATCATTTCAAGCTCTACAATGCCGCCCTCTTCCACATCTATTATGGTTTTAGGGTTTAATATCTTCTTCCCTTTTCCTTCTCCCTGAGCATAGTGTTTCTCCACATATTTCATTTTTGCACTTTTTCTTATGAAAAACTCGTGGATCCCATCATGTTGGGATTTACTATCACTGGGATTATGAATGCCGCATCCTGCAACAATCAATACATCAGACCCTTCGCCGACATCAAAAGTATTGTAAACCACGTCTGTAATACCACTGGAAGACAATATTACCGGTATATGCACGCTCTCGTTTTTAGTCCCCGGCTTTATTATAACATCTATGCCGGGTTCATCTTTTTTGGTTATAATATCTATATTTGCAGTTGTATTTCGTCCGGCACCTTGTCCATTTTTTCTTATGTTATAAGCCCCTACGGGTATTTCATGTAAATCGGCGACTTTTTCAAGAAGTTCTTTATCCAATGCATTTATCATTTCTATTTACCCCCCTCACACAATCTTTCCCGTACATGCAATCCTTAGCACTTGCTGCTATTTCAGTCATTATTTTTTCTTTGTTGGAAACCTCTTTTATTCTACCATCGGCAAGGACAATAACTTGATCCGCAAGATTCAATATTCTCTCCTGATGAGAAATAATGATGATGGTGGTATCATATTCCTCATGCAAATTTTTAAATGTTTCACTTAATTTTTGGAAACTCCACAGATCTATTCCTGCCTCAGGCTCATCAAACACTGCCACTTTTAATTTTTTTGCCATAACAGTAGCAATCTCTATCCTTTTTAACTCCCCGCCGGATAAACTGCTATCTACTTCCCTGTCTATATAATCTTGTGCACAAAGACCTACCTTATGCAGCAATGCGCATAGATCAGTATTTTTGACAGTACATCTGGCTGACAGTTCAAGAAGCTCCCTTACGCTCATTCCTTTAAATTTTGGAGGCTGCTGAAAGGCATAACCAATACCAAGCCCCGCTCTTTTTGTGATATCAAAATCCGTTATATCCTGATTGTCAAGAATTATCTGTCCCTTTTGAGGCTTGTATATTCCCATGATAACTTTAGCCAATGAGGATTTACCACCACCATTGGGACCTGTTATAACATAAAGCTTTTTCCTCTCAAAATTGAAGCTTATATCCTTTAATATATTTACGCTCTTATCTATGTTGCCTAAGCTTAAATTGATATCCTTTATTTCAAGCATTGTTTTCTCCCTTCCTTTGAATCATTACCATATTTTCTAATAAAAACAATACCATAATTTTTAAATTAGGACAATAACCGGCACGATAATAAACCTGTAATTGTAAAACGCCTACCATAGTATCAACCACTTTAATCATTGAGAATAAAGTACTAGTCCATTACATTGATTGTATTGTCTATGAATTTTCGTCAATCTTTTGTAGTGGAGAAATGGAACTATCACCCCCACGGCGGGTTTATCGCCATATCCTCCTCGCACTTGGGTCAGCAGCGAGACATTGTTCTCTCAAACTTTCTAATTTTGCTGTATGATCTCCGTTTGGGTCATCATACTTTAACACCTTGATAACAGAAAGTTCAAATCCTTCCGGACCATATTGGTTCCAAAGTTCCTGTAACTGTTTATTGGGGTGCCAACTGGTTGATAATTTCATATTTATGCTGTTGAAGTCTGATTTTGTATCTTTAGAGATACCCAAAAATACCTCGCCGGTTTCTTTGCAGCAGTATGAAATTACACCCATTTCCGGGCGCCTGTTTTTATAGGCTTCTATAAGCTCTTTTTTTCTTTTTATATCCATCATTTTCACCTCGACTCTAGTATAAACCAATATACTACAAAAAATAATCCACGCTTCGTAGACAAAAGCGTGGAGAATTATGCTCTGCTATAAATCACTTTTCCTGTGGTTTCATTCTTAAGTACCGTACCTGGCAGTTTTCTAATGCCTCCCTTACTTGTGCGGGGCTATAATCAGGATTATTCATTAATATCTCTGATACCCATCCTGAAACTGTTGCTGCTGCATAGGAGCTTCCCGAAACCTTAGGCGGTTTTATGGAAAAGCCAAAGGAAAGAACCGGCACCTCTACCCCTAAAGCAGAAATAAGGCTATATGTCCCTTGGGAAAAGGAAGCTATATTCCCTTCTTCATCAACAGCGCTTACAGCAATTACTGTCTCATAAGCTGCCGGATAATAGAGAATTTCCGATTCAGCTTTTTTGTTGTTTCCTGCTGCCGCTACTACTATTACATTCTTTTCTTCGGCATATTCTATGGCTTTGCGGAGCTCTTCATCATCTTCCCTCAAACCTAGACTGAGGTTAAGAACCTTGCAGTCATATTCATCTATTGCTTTGATTATGGCATAGGCAATTTCCCAGGCATTGCAGGATTTCTGCAATCCCGTCGGATACCGGGATACAAGCACCATGGGTATTAAAGTTACATTAGAACATTCTTTTACGATTAAACCCGCGACTCTTGTGCCGTGCCCCAATAAATCAATGGTATTGGAGCCGGGGAAAACAAAGTTTTCCCCTGGCTCTATTTCAATTTCCTTCAGTCCGTCATGTCTATAAAGAATACCTGTATCGAGCACCCCTACTCTTAAAGCAAAATCATCTGCTTCCGCCCATAACGGAAAGGTATGCAATAATATGATTAATGATAATAGTAACAATATTCTTCTTTTCATAGCTTTACTCCATATCCATATTTGCTAATAAGCGTATCAATCGGGCAAAAATAGTTGCGGCTTCTGAGCGCATAGTATGGTGTTGCGGGCGGACTTCGTTGTTATATCCTACGATCAATCCGGAGCCTGCACATACTTCCATAGCTTCTTTCGCCCATGCTGCTATATCATCTTTATCAGTAAAGGATAGTTCTTCTGTGTTCACCTCTGCACTGATCAAGCTAAGGTAACGATATATTATAGTGCAGAGTTCCTGGCGTGTTATTTCTCTATCGGGTTCAAAGCTTTTATCGTTTATTCCTGTGACTATACCCTTTTCCTTTGCCCAGGTGACATAAGCCGTATACCAGGTTCCTTCCGGCACGTCTTCAAAGATAGATGTAAGCCCTGTTGTATCAGCATTTGCCAATCTTCCCAGTAGAGTAACTACCATAGCACGGGACATTTTAATGTCAGGTGAGAATATTCCATCTGCTGTTCCGTTAAACAAGCCTTTGGCTGCTACATAAAGTATATCGGCATTACCCCAATGACCTTCTATATCTTTAAAGAAAACAGAGCTTTCTCCTATATGGTAGGTTCCTTTATATGGTGCTTTAAAGGATAAGACTCCGTCTGCCACCATGCTGAGAGGCAGGAGTATCTCTTCCCCTTCAGGTGTGGTATAGATAACTACTACTAAATTCGGATTAACATCATCAGGAATAGTATAATGCACTGTTTCCCCTGCCGTTGCTTCAACTGTACCAAGAGTTCTCACCGGATAATTCGGCAAAGGTAAACTTTTGGGCATTTCAAGAGCAGTTTCTGATGTTGGAGGCGAGAGTCTGGTTCTTCCTTTCGATTCTTTTTTATCTTTTGAGTCACTGCCGGGCTTTTTTTCCGGATCCTTTTCTTTAATCCTCTCCTCATCAAAATATGCACCGACATATATTGATTGAGTATCAGAGATTCTTAGTGCTCCGGATACCACCCCTACAGAGCCTGCATTGACAGTAAGTTTATTGTTACTATCTATAGTTGCCTCACCTTTATTGTCAAAGACGCTGAAGGATGTTATGCTCGGATCATCCACTATCAGCTCATATCCTCCTGAGCCAACGCTTTGACGGGACATTCCTCCTACTTTGCCTCTAAGAGATAGTTGAATATTTGATATTCCGCCTTTTTCCATTATGTTTTTATCTGTTATATCTTCTTGACCTCCATATAGTTTCCAATCGGTAATGCTTCCTAAGTCTTTGTTAACGATGGTTCTATCCGTTTTTATTCTATTGCCTACGGCATCTTCCGCAATGATAGTGAGTTTATGGGAGCCGTAGTTCTTAGGCAAATTATCAAGCTGTATGACGAATCTGCCGTCACCGTCCAATGTGGGCTTGCCTTTATATAATTCTGTTGAGTCCTTACCTCTTATAATTGTAATAGTGGCATCCTCATCAGTGATACCTTTTATCTCCAAGACTTTATCATTATCGAAGAATCCTCCGTTATCAGGGCTTTCTATAAGGAGTCTTGGCGGCATAGTGTCTACTGTGAATACATAGGAGAAGCTTACACTGTCATTTGTGTCATTTTTTCCGTTAAATTCTAACAGATGCTCTCCCTCGGCTAAGTCCTTTAGGGTAATTGTAAATGAGTTTGTACTGTCAGCTATTTCTCCATAATATCCTTTTTCTTCATTTTCAGCATTCTCTTCACATTTGTCCAAACTCCATTTGCCTTTTATCTCGTCTGTGCCTTTTGCCTTTAATTCTATTTCGATATCCTCTTCTTTATAATAAGGCATATCAAACTCAGATTCTTCTTCCTCCATATAATTTACTTTAATAGTTTTTTCGGGAGCAGGAGTCCCTGTTGCCGTTATAGTTGTCGGTTTTGGTTCAGTAAACTTAAACTTGTCAGAGTTTACCTCACCGGAGATATACATCTTTTCACCAATCACCTTATAGGCTGAAATACCAAGGGTATAGTTAACACCGTAGCTTAAACCTTTTTCTACTGTATCTTTTTTTATTGGGTTTCCATCATCGTCAAGTACAAGTCTTTCTACCCCATCTTCGCCTATTTCAGTTTCGAAAACAGGTACATCGTATTTACCGCCGAATAGGATAATATTTTCATCCTTCCCAAAGGTAAGTCCCTTTATATCTGTAGGCTCATTGTCTTTATATACATTGACTATATAGCCATCACACTCCGGCGGATTAGTAAGATTTACCTTAACCATACCGTCACCAATACCTGTAATCTTATCTATCGTCGGGTTTGCAGGTTGTTTGCTATTAGTATGGGTAATAGTTTCAACAGTAGTTACCGAGTCTGCTGAATATCCCTCCAAAATTCCCGTTACTTTAATATTGTAATCTCCACTGGGTAAAGTATCAGGTAAGCTAATTTCATAAGTCAATGACTTGTTATCGCTTCCGCTGTCTATCTTGCCTATTATTTCATTCTGACCGTTTTCATCCTTATCTTTCAATTTTCCTAAAATATGAATATCATCCTCATTATACTTATTCACTGCAAAGAAGCTGATGGATTCTAATTTATCCAAATGGTTGCCTTCTACAGTTACTTTTTTCTCTCCATCAGAATAGCTTGCATCCTTAATTCCCGGCAGTTCAGCAACCTTCATCAACATTAGATTAGTCGGTACCGGAGTTTTAATATTATAGGTTTTATTATATTCTTCATCCTTAGTAAATGAAATAACTATAGTAGCCTTTTTAGTATCTTCCACATAATTAAAATGTGCATTAGCATTATCCGGATCATCGTTAAAGTAAGTAAGGGTCAACTTTTCATCAAATACTATCTTATCTCTTTTTGCCTCGGCATCCTCTTTGCTGCTTGCATCATAGGACATAACCAATAGATGGTCTCCGTCGTAGCCCTTCAATTTAAGCTCATGTTTCCTTAAAGCCATATCAGATTTAAGTTCATGTCCGTCTCCCATCAGCTCTATTCCCTCTTGTCCCTCTATCAGCTGCACCGCTGCTGGACTAAGGTTGGTTCCCACCATCATATACAAGGTTTCTCCCGTATCCGGGTCAACATATACCGGTCTTTCTCGGATTTCCAGCAAATCTGGGTAGGTAGGGCCTGCATTAAGGTCGTCCTTTGCTCCGAATTCAAAGTTTTTGCCCCAATAATAAACTACACCTATGCCTGTAAACAATGCCTCTACTATTCCATAAATCCGGGTGGCATTGGCACCCAAGTCAACTGCTGCCACAGTCATCCCACCAAGTACATCCACTTCTTCGGGTACCTTTAGCTTTGCCCTGGCAGCAAATTCAAAGAATCCGTCATGTTCAACCACTATATAACCGGATCCTGTAATTATTTCTTTTATACTTAAATTGACCGATGCTAAGAAATAGAATTCAGGGTACCAATCTAATTTTAGCTTCAAAGAATCTATAACCTGAACTTGCATAACTTTTCCGTCAGTCAATTCCAAACCTATTCCCCGCAGTCCTAATGAAAGGTCTGCTCTTGCTTCAAATACCTGTAATATAGAGGCTTGTACCGACAATAAAAGAGCTAAAGGCGGTATTCCTTCCGTGCAGAAGATAGTATCGTAAATTCCCTCTAATCCGCCACCGCCTCCCTTTATCCATAGGACTCCAAAACCATCAATATTTATTCCGGGAGTGAAGCCTCCTACATATAAGTAGAAATTATCAGGAACGGGAATGCCTTTGTAGGATTTTATCCCCAACTTGGCTTCGAGGACAATACTGGTAAAGGAAACATAGCCTTCGGCGGACATAGACCAATCCCCTATTGTATTTATTTTTAAACTACCTTTTAGCACAGGGAAACCTTCAATATAGGAAGGCAGCTTAACATCTGATGAGAAGTTAAAGCCTAAATATGCGCCTCCGAATAATACATCAGGTACCCTAAGAACAAAGGTCGCTCCATCATCGTCATCATCGTCGTCGTCATCGCCATAGTCCATGGGGTCAACAGTGGATTCAAATATTTCTCGGAGAGTATCCACCGGGGCATCGGCTAAATCAGGAATCTTTTTAGACAAATCCCCCATAATAGCTACATATTTATCAAATCCACCACTTGCGCCTCCTTCATCATCATCGCCAGACTTGGGAGGATCCGGGAATAAGAATCCTAAATCCAATTTTGCACCAAAGGAAACCACTCGCCTCATCTCTTTATTATTATCTTTTGTATCTATCTGTACTCCTAAATTTCCAAATTCCATTTTAAGCAGCATACCTGCTATGGCTTGAAGTCCCATACCTCCTAAACTTCCCCATATAATACTGATAGGCTTTGTTCCATCGACTTTGTAAACTCCATCATAATCTGAATCTTCTCCTACCAATCTTACGCCATTTTTATCATAGGGAATAAGGCCAAACTTTTCTCCATCCTTTAGACCGGTGAGACCGGCGGTACCATTCCAAATCAAGGAGCGGGCACCGGTGGTATATAGCTTGGCATCGAAATCCACCTTTACAGTATCATCATCTTTTCGAATGACAACTGTACCTTCTTGAATATCAATGCAGTTATTTAGAGTCATTACATTATCATCTTTAGAGATGGATGCCCCTTCTACCTGAGTTAATCTATTCCCGTATGGTGAATTACCTTCTTCAGTAGTAAACACCCCTCTAAATACTAATAATACCTCTTGGGGTCTTGAACCATATTCCTTTTTAAACTCAGTTTCACTTTCAAATGCTTCAATATTGTATTCCGGTGTAGCACCTGTCTTAGTCACTGCTACTAAACCATAGGTAGTATTTTTTTGGCCCGGGTCATCAGTGACTACAAAGCCTAAAGCAGGGCCGGTAATATCCTTTAATCCCGAGCCGCCCTTAGCCTTAAACAATAGTTGATATTGTCCAACAGGCAGCTTTTCGTTAAGTAGAAGAATTGCAGTATTTTCATCAACATTGATATTCAGATTATCTTTATCAATATCATAGTTTTTCAAGCCGTCTGCTCTCTGTAAATGCATTGTGTAATTGCCAGCATCCAAAAACATTTTTAAAGCACTGAAGCCTGTCCCTGATAAGTAAAAATATCGGGTTCCTTCATGGTAAATCATATCCGGCGACCCGGATAAAATACTTATTTCCGGCAAATCCATAACACCACCGGGACAGTAAATATAATGCTCTGCTGTCCCTATAAGATTTTGAGAAAGCAGCTTGTCTCCTCTCGCCTCAATACCTGAAATATCATATACATCCAAAATAATCTTTCTGTATTGGCTTTCAGGCCGAACCTCAGCTTTAAAGTTTATCACCGCTGTACGGGTTTGCTTCGCAAGAAAATTTTCATATTTAATCATATACGGATTGGCATGGCTATAGCCACTCTTTGCTTCTCCGTTTACCACCGGTTTGATACCATCGGGAATACGGACAGCTAAGGCAATATGACTCAAAGTATTTGAATCAAAATTATTTAATAAAGCAGCAATATTAAAAGAACCGTCAGTGTATTCTTTTTTATCCTCGCTTAAAGTTAAGCGCTCCGGACCGCTGCCATCCACTGTGACTTTTTCATCCTGAGGGTTTATTTCCGCATGGGAATATACACCGTATATAGTACCTGCTACGACACTACTATCCTTAGCCATATTCCCCAAATCATAATAAAGAGCATAGGCACTGTCTGCCGTTAGATATTTAGTATTTTGTGTATTGGTAAAGTTCATATTCTCATCCGGCTCATAGTCAAAAGCAGTAGAAGCTAAATTGTTCCAATGACCGAATACTACTTTTTCATGATCCTTAATTCTATCTGAACCAATTTTTAAGCTATAGGCTGTAATAGTGGGGGCACTAAGGTCATTATAGGCAAAGAAAGCATTCCCATAGTCTTTACTCTTTATCTCTGTTTCCTTTGTGACCAAATCAAAACCTGTATCTCCCGCCCTTAGAACCTCATAGTAGGCATAATCCTGCTTGTCCAAGGCGGTATCCATTAAAATACGAAGCTGCACATCCTCGGCTGGTGCACCTTCGTTCTCCACTTTATAGGCAACTTGTACCATACCGTGGTTGGGAGTTTTCTCCGCCACTAATTCCAGCCGCTGTGTTACTGTAAATCCGTCAACGGACCATGTGGTGGTAACACCCGTTTCGTCCTGTTCTGACGCCTCTAAGTTACTGCCGCTATATTTCCCACCAAAAATATAATCTTTAGTTTTTCCATCCCTAATGACCCTAAGTGTGGTAAAGGAGGTGTCATAGTCACCGGATGGATAAAGTAAATCTTTATTATTGTCATCCTTATTCAGCTTGTCCCCCAAGACGGTGGCTATATGAAAGCCACCATTTTTGGGATTTACGGAAATTTTTAAATATTCGTTATCAATTGACTGTATATCTTGCTTTTCCGGTATTGTATCTGCAAGGGCAACGCCCATAGGTGTTATAAGAGCAATAATCAGTAAAACCGCAATGCTTCTTTTAAAAATATTCATCCTCTCTCCCTCCTAATCCATCACATATACATAGAATATATAGTTATATCTGTTTTGTGTTTGTATATAAATTGTGTGCAATCCGGTAGATGTGAGTTTAATCTCTTGTTCAGTTTCTTTATCATCTCTGAAAAATCTCTCTGCGGATTTCATTTGTCCCGGAGTCTGCAATTCCTCTTTTACATAGATTTTGTATGGTTCTTTTACTTCTTCTCTATCCTGAGTCATTAGGCTAAATTTTAGACTGTCCCCATATAAAATATGGGTTCCGTTAGGCTCTACGAATCTACTCCCTATTTGTGCCAATAAGCCTTCTGCCGGGGCTACTCTTATTTGAATATCCTTGGTAGAAGTCTTTCCCGCTTCGTCCTTAGCAGTAATAGTAGCCGTATAGATTCCTAATACCTTTAAGTTTACATTGTCTATATTTATAGTAACTTCAATGCCGTCAACCTTGCTTACATTGTCTGAAACCATAATAGCTTTTTCTATTAAATCCTTTAAGATTGATTTTGTAGCAATATCCTTAGCTACTGATATAACAGTCTCTTTTAGTAATATTACCGGCGGAACTTCGTCCGGAATTTTGAAATAAGCTGCTGTACTAAAGCTGTCTCCTCTTTCATCAGTGAATTTTAATGTAGCCTTATTATCTACTTTTTTAAGAGTAATCGGAGTCCATGTGTTTGCCGGCATCGTTGTTACATTTGCTCCTTCAACTGTTACTATATGAGAGGATTTTACATAAATTGATAGATTCTCCCCTATAGAGTCTTTGTATAAATCACTTAGCTTATCCACAGCATCGATGTCATTATTTGTTGTATTAAATTGTAGCTTCAAGGGGCTAAAATCCAACTTCTTTAAGGTTTCGCTATCCTTTATCTCTTTTATATCCACTATTGCTACATTTCCTACCTTATCGGTAAAGTTTAGTTTTATGGGTTTAGCCGAAGCTACAGTATAGGCGAAAGGTTTTCCCTTTTCTACATAATGCTTCCCTTCAACAAAAAAAGCATCTTTATTTGATTCAAAGGTAAGCACTGCACTTCGCTGATTTTTAGCTACTTTTGTATTTGTCCTATTGATTTCAAGCTTTCCATTATCAAGGCATGAAACATTTAAAGTATATGGAAGTATATTTCCATTTGGAGAAGTAATCTCTAATGTTACTTCAGCATTTTCGTTAAAAATTAAATTGATTTTCTTATCTGTAAAACTAAGCTTAATATCCTTATTATCATTATTAATAAGTTTTACACTTGAAAGTAGATTTTTTATAGTCAGCTGGGCTAACAGACTCCCCTTTATAGGCCCTTCAGGAGGACTTTGGATATCACCTGCACCAGTGCCTTGAGGCGACCAAGTAAGCCCGATTAACTCCGGTGCATAGGTGTCAAGTCCTGTTGTTTGTATAGATCTCTCACCACTATTGCCCACTGAATCATGATAGTAAAATGTAACGGTCTCATTGCTGCCGGTCATATATCCATAGGTACTATCGTCGTATTTAACAATACCAGTTCTATTGGTGACAGTAGTGTCATCGGCATCCTTTTCGGCTATTTTTAAAATAGCTTCTGCTCTAAAGGGATCATGCAGTTTTACATATATATCTTCAATTTCCGGTGCAGTCTTGTCCAACAAACCCGGCTTGACAAGGAAGGAGGTCCAGTTATTCTTTTCATCTACTACAAAGATATAAAAGTCTTGGGGAGTAATATCTGTCCCACCAGTAGTATCAATAAAGATACTATTGCCTATTAGTTCAGCCTTATCTACTTTATTACTTGCCGCATCGCTGTATTGAGGTGGACTGTTAGTTGATTTTATAAACACCTTTGTTGCGCTTTGGTCTGTGATTTTTAAGTCCATTCGTACTGCCTGAGACTTGATATTGATATCATTTTCGTCATTCCAGTCTATGGGGCTTCCCGTTTCCTCAGAGTAGTTCGTTGGGCTATCTTCTACGCCTACAGGTGGTTCTTCATCTATATTAGATAAGTTAAAGTTGCCTGCTGACCCTGAAAGCCCTTGATTATAAGCTTCAAAGGTTTTAAAATAAACCTTAATATCTACTCCCGGCGCTAATTTGTCAACTACAGTGAAGTTAATATTATGTCTTAGTGTAGCTGTTATACTTCCCGTATTTCCTACCTCATCTGAATAAGTAAAAGTATGTGTAGTATTTTTTGTTGCACCATTAGCAAAGGTATAAGTCAAATCCCCTATCAAAGGCTTATTCCCCACTACAGTGACACTAACCGGTGCGGTGGTAGTTTCCCCAACTATGTCTTTCCCAATATCTTCTTCATTACCTTCTTCATATGTCCAATTGCCTTCTTCATAGATCCAAATCAATTTAGCTTCAATCTGAGTCTTATCTATATTATCTATAGATATAGCTTGGGTTCTAAAAGTTCCTCCGTCCTTTGTTATTGTTACATAGATAATACAGTTTTCTGTAATTGTCATTTCAAGCTCTTGGTCTGGTAAAGATAAATCATTTTGAATCGTGCTGCCAATCTTCACTTCAGTTATTTTTATACTGCTATCCGAAGTTTTTAATTTCAACTCTATATTTTCTTTTGTCAAAGCTTTATCATATTGAATATCCAAGCCTAAATCCAATACAGTCAAATCTATTTCTATAAACTCACTATAGGTGTCACCAAAGACATCCGTATATTCTATGGTATAAATACCATTGGAGTAAATAGTGGTTGGAACAGAGATGCCATAGTCTGAATCAGCCAAATTATGAGATAGAAGCTTCACAG
>CAYXAT010000004.1:0-38128 GCA_964462065.1 uncultured Clostridiaceae bacterium
GGATAAAAAATCTTCATCTAAAAGCATGGGGGAGATCTCAAAATGGAAGTTGGTTATACCATTTTTATCAATAATATAACTCATTATTTCAAGACATCTATCCTTATCACAGTTAAATGTTCTGTCAACAAGCTTTACTTGCTTGACTCTATTCTCAATAAAAAAGTCAAGTTCTTTAAATACTCTGTAAAGTGGAAAGAAGCGTACACCGCGTTCAACAGAAGAAAGACAATATTGGCATTGAAAAGGGCAGCCTCTGCATGTTTCATAGTATATTATTCTATTTGTGTATTTACCTAAATCATCATAAGGAAATGGGACGACGCTTAAATCCGAAATTGTATTACGCTTTTCATTTATTATTAATTCATTTTCTTTCTTATATATTAAACCGTCTATAGACTTTAAATTTTTTATATCTCCTTCAAGATATTTTATCAATTCGTAAAAAGTTATTTCTCCTTCTCCTGTTACTATAAAGTCAGCATAAGGTCCTATCAAATCAGTTGATTCATAAGATACTTCGGGACCTCCTAAAATGATTATAGAATTCGGACGTATTTTTTTGATACTCCTGCAGATTTTAAGCACCGCTTCTATATTCCATATGTAACACGAAAACGCCATCACATTGCAATCTGTTAAATAAATATCATTTAATATATTTTCAATGCTGTCATTAATGTTAAATTCAAGTGCAATAACATCAATATCATTTGCCTTACAATAGCTTTTTAAATATTGAACCGCAAGATTCGAGTGAATATACTTTGCATTTATCGCTATCAGTGCATAATTGTTTAACATAATAAGCCTCCGTTAAAAAGTTATCGAAGTAATCATTTGTTTGGATTAATTATAACAAGAAAACCATATAAATATAAGTTCTTAAAAGTAAAACTTATATTTAGCGCTATCTATACGTTACATTTATTCTACATATTTTTCTGTGGATTATTAATATTTACTACGTTGTGTAAAGCATCAGGTTCTACTAGTGAAATGGAGGATAAGAAAAAATCTCGGTAATCGCAGCAAATATAAAAATCTATATCAAAATTATGGTTATATCTGATAAATAATCTATTTGTATTTATTTTGAACTAAAAAGATTCTAAATATTGAAAATAGAGTTCTTTTGGGCAAAGTTATTTGATAAAATGGAAAGGTAAGGCTTGGTTTAGTTATAATCTAAAATACCAATGGGGGATTTACAATGGATAAAAAGTATTTCAAAGGAATATTAATAGTAGACAGGTTAAAAGAACAATATCCTGATGTGAAATGTGAACTGGTACATTCCAACCCTTTTGAGCTTTTAATCGCTACAATGCTGAGTGCTCAATCCACGGATAAAACAGTGAACAAAGTCACGGAGGTTTTGTTTAAAAAATATAAAACACCGGCGGATTTCTTGTCGCTGCATCAAATTGAATTGGAAAATGAAATAAAGCAAATAGGATTATACCGGAATAAAGCTAAGAACATTCTCCTTACTTGCGAAATGTTGCTCAGGGATTTTGATGGTATTGTACCGAACAGTCTTGAAAATTTAATGTCATTGCCCGGCGTCGGCAGAAAAACGGCAAATGTCGTTTTAAGCAATGCATTTGGAATCCCTGCTATCGCCGTGGATACGCATGTATTCAGAGTATCTAACAGAATAGGCTTGGCAAGCAGCGATAAGGTTAATGAAGTGGAAGAGCAACTTATGGAAGGGATACCGATAGAATTGTGGTCGCTGGCACATCATCTATTGATTTGGCACGGAAGAAGAGTGTGCAATGCAAGAAAACCAAAGTGTGAAATCTGTTCTGTTATAAATGCTTGTGATTTTTATAATAAGAATGCTTAAAAATAAAAATAAAAAATGAATATATATAGGAATATACAACCATATAAAAGACAATTGGGTTAATTGGTAATTTAATAAAAGTGCTAAAATCAGATGTTTTTTGCTGTTTTTAGTGATATAATTTGAATAATAAAAATATTTTAATAATTACATTAAGATTTCATACTTTGTTATATTTTTAGCAGGATTTTATTTTTTTCTGACGAATTGTACTAATAGTTTGCATGTTTTAAAAATAAAGTTTCATAAAGGCTCCGTTTTATTATACTGAAAAGAGGTGGTGAGATATTTGTCGATAGAAATTATTAAAGACATCAAAAGCACAGAACAAATAGCAGAGGACAGAATCAAGGATGCCCAGGTAAAAGCAAAGGAAATCATAAAGAATGCCGAAGATGAGGCCGATAGAATTATAAAAGATGCTATTGATAAATCAACAAAAGAGGGTAAGGCTTTGATTCAACAAGCAGCTGAATTAGCACAGAAAGAGGCTGATAACAGATTAGAAATGAGTAAAAAAGAAAATGAAAAATTAAAAGATGTTACGGAAAGCAAGTTTTCCGAAGCAGTAAATTTGGTTACGGAGAGGATAGTGAATATTTATGGCAATAGTTAATATGAAGAAAGCTACCATAATTGCTCTCCAAGACGAAAAAGAAAGTTTAATTAAAAGTCTTCAGGCTTTTGGCGGACTCCACTTTATCACGGTGGAAGACATCGAAGACGATGAACTAAAAAACATATCTAAGGATAGTGCCCGTGAGGAGGCTGCCAAATTTGAGAGTTTGCTTTCTCAAGTTAAATATTCGTTGGATTTTTTATCTAAGTATGATAACAAGAAAAAGCCAATGTTTGCAACTAAAACAATTATAACGGAGTCGGAATATAAGGATTATTTGCAGAGTTTGAAGAAAACCGAAGAAATCTATGATCAATGTAAAGTAATAAACGAAAAATTAGCAGAAAACAGAAACATGGAAACAAAACTGAATAACACTTTAGTACAATTAGAACCGTGGACTAAATTAGATATACCTTTGGAGGAAATTGGCGATACAGATTATACCGGTAGCTTTATAGGTTATACACCTATAAAATCCGCACCGGAATTTAACGAAACATTTACGAAATCCGAAATAGAACATTATTTGAATTTGATTGAAGAGAACAAGGAGAATGCTTTTTATTTTATCCTGTTCTACAAAAAAGATGAAGAAGCTATTCATGATATGCTAAAGCAGTTTAGTTGGACGAAAGTCAGCTTCGCAGATTTAAAAGGGACACCGAATGATAATATAGATGATATTTTAGAAAAATTAAAGCAACTTGAAAATAGAAAGGCAGAATTAATTAAGCAAGCCGAAGAGCTGCTATTTAATATTCCATATTTAGAAGCTCTTTTTGATGTTTTAACAATTGAAAAAGATAAAAAAGATGTTGTGGACAATTTTATAAAGACAGAAAAATCTTTTACAATATTCGCTTGGGTACCGGAAAAGGCGATAAAAAAGCTGGAAGAGTCAATTAAGAAAGTTACAGATTCTTATATACTTACTTTGCAGGACCCCAAAGAGGACGAGGATTTTCCTGTTTATTTAGACAACCCAAAATTAGTACAACCTGCGGAAGTCATAACGGAACAATACAGTTTACCTAATCCCAGAAGCATTGATCCCAACAAAATTATGGCACCTTTTTATATTATGTTTTTCGGCATGATGGTAAGTGATGCTGTCTACGGAATAATACTTGCGGCACTTACATTTATTGCATTGAAGAAAATCAGACTTGAAGGAGGAGCTAAAAAGCTGATTAGCCTGTTGTGTTTAGGCGGGATATCAACCATTGTCTGGGGGGCTCTATTTGGCGGTTGGTTTGGAGGATTGATTGCATTCAAACCATTATGGTTCAACCCAACTGATGATCCTTTAAAGATGCTTATTTTCTGTTTGGTATTAGGTATAATCCAGCTCTATATAGGGATGGGGATGCAAGCCTATATAGATATAAAGAATGGCAGAGTTTTAGATGCCCTATTTGATCAGGGGTTTTGGTACTTATTCCTGTCAGGCTTGATGCTGATGATTTTTAATCCTACGGTAGGAAAATATATGGCCATAGCCGGGGCTGCCGGATTGATTCTGACTCAGGGGCGATCAGAAAAAGGATTAGTAAAGAAGCTGTTCTCCGGTGTGCTGAGCTTATATAACGTTACGGGCTTTTTAGGGGACGTGCTCTCTTATTCCAGGTTATTTGCATTGGGTTTGGCAACAGGGGTAATAGGGACAGTTATAAACGGGATGTCTTTGATGCTTCGCGGCTCTTTCATAGGAAATATATTTATGATCATTTTCTTGGTATTTGGTCATACCTTTAATATTGCAATTAATGTGCTTGGAGCCTATGTGCATTCCAGCAGGTTGCAATATGTTGAATTTTTTGGTAAGTTTTTCGATGGTGACGGAACACCATATAAACCTTTTAAAATTAATACAAAATATGTTGAACAAAAAAATTAACGAAAAATTACATTGGTATTTTAAGGAGGCAGTTTAAATGAATTTATTAGAAATGATGGGTCAAAATACCGGCTTATATTTAGCATTCATGGGTTCTGCAATTGCTGCAGGACTAGCGGGAGCCGGTTCAGCAATGGGGGTTGGAATTGTCGGTATGGCAGCAGGCGGTGTAATCACCGAAGATCCCAGTAAATTTGGCAGAACTCTAGTACTGCAGGCTCTTCCGGGAACACAAGGTATTTACGGGCTTTTGATAGCATTCCTTATTTGGTCAAAAGTCGGCTTATTCGGGACATTTGTAAACGTAACATTTGAACAGGGTTTGATGTTCCTGGCAGCCGGTATCCCGGTAGGTATAGTTGGTTTCTTTTCCGCTATATATCAGGGCAAAGCGGCAGCTACAGGTTGCAGCATTGTGGCAAAAAGACCTGAAGAGACTGCAAAAGCTATGGTATATGCAGCTATGGTTGAAACTTATGCGGTTTTATCGCTATTGACCTCTTTCCTAATGCTGAATTCCATCAATTTATAAGGGAGTGGCTTAAATGACTGGAATAGAAAATATCAAAGGAAGGATTTTGGCTGATGCGGAAAACAAAGCTTCCGAGATAATAAAAGCAGCGGAGCAAAAAGCTGAGGTAATAGTTAACAAAGCCAAAGATAAAGCTTTTGATAAAGCTAAAGAAATAGAGCGAAAATCACAATATGAAGCAAACGAGAGAAAAAGAATCATACATTCGATGGTGGAGTTAGGAATCAGAAAAGATATTTTGTCCGCTAAGCAGGAAGTGTTGTGTAAAGTATTTGACGAAGTACAGAATAGAATAAATGCAATTTCTAAAGAAGAATACGAAAAGATTTTATTATCAATGTTGATAGAAACTGTTGAAACGGGTAATGAAGAAATTGTAATGTCTAAAAATGATTCCGGCAGGATTAGCCCCGATTTTATATCTAAAGTAAAAGAAGAACTTAAAAAGGCCGGGAAACCTGCAGGTATTAAGCTGAATATGGATGATGTTGATTTTGGAGGCGGTTTTATAGTTAAAGGAAAAGGCATCGAAATCAATAATTCTTTTGAAGCTATATTAAAAATGAGAAGAGACGAAATTGAACCGATAGTGGCTGAATTGCTCTTCTAAGAATACGTTCTTGGGAGAAAGGAGGGAAACCCTTATGAATGAAGATAATTATATTTATTCGGTAACCAGGATTAGGGCCTTGGAGAATAAGCTTTTAGATAAACCTAAAATAGATAGAATGGTAGAAGCTAAAAATCCGGAGGAAGTCATAAAGGTTCTCTATGAAACAAGCTATGCAGGTTTGATTTCGGAAATGAAAGATACGGGAGATTATGAGACGGTGCTGTCTAAAGAAATCGAGAACACCTACGATATGATTAAAAAAATGGCACCGGAGCCCGAGCTGATAGATATGTTCCTTTTAAAATATGATATTCATAATCTTAAAGTATTGATGAAGAGCAGTTTTCTAAACGAAGAAAATGATTATTTGTTAACCGATGTCGGAACGATTGCACCTGTAAAGCTAAAGGAAATGATTAGAGAAAAGAACTTTGTTTTTTTGGAAACGGATATAAAAAGAGGACTGGATGAGATTATTAACAGTTTCAGTATTAACCCGGACCCGCAAATAATTGATATAATTTTAGATCGAAGTTTGTATACAGTTATGAGTCAAATTGCAGTAAACAGTAATAGCGAATTCTTGAAAAAGTTTGTAGAGCTGCAAATAGATTTAATTAATATAAAAATGTTTATACGGGTAAAGGCAATGGGTTACGGCAGGGAGTTTTTAAAGAAAGCTTTTATCGCAGAAGGAAGATTGGATTATAATTTCTTTAGCGATGCCATAGATGAACCTGTTGATACTTTGAAAGACAAGCTTGCGATAAGCGAATACAAAAATGTAATTGCTGATGGGATAGACAGTTATGTTAAAACTAAATCCCTTATGAAATTTGAAAAACTGGCAGATGATTTTCTGCTGGACTATGTTAAAGAAGGAAAATATGTTCCATTTGGAATAGAACCTATTGTCGGTTATATTATGGCAAAGGAAAACGAAGCAAAGATAATCAGGATTATAATGGTCGGAAAAATTAACAATATTGATAATGATTTGCTGAGAGAAAGGCTGAGAGATGTCTATGTATAAAATTGGTGTTATTGGTGATAAAGATACAATATTAGGATTTAAAGTTTTAGGTATATCGGTATATCCGACCACCGATGCCAAAGAAGCTTCAATGACATTAAGAAAATTAGCCAAAGAAAATTATGCCGTAATTTTCTTAACTGAACAACTTGCCAAAGATATGGAAGAGACAATAGATGAATATAAACAGTCTGTGATGCCTGCCATCATATTGATACCAAACAATCAGGGAACATTGGGGATTGGTATGGCCGGCGTTAGAAAATCAGTAGAAAAAGCCATAGGCGCTGATATATTATTCGGGAAAGAAGGTAGGTAGCTTGATAGAAGGAAGAATTGTAAAAGTTTCCGGACCTCTTGTCATTGCGGAAGGCATGGAAAATGCAAAAATGTATGATGTTGTTCGTGTCAGTGATAGAAGACTGATTGGGGAAATAATCGAAATCCATGAAGACAGGGCTTCTATACAGGTATATGAAGAAACATCCGGCTTGGGACCGGGAGAACCGGTTTATACCACTAACGAACCTTTGAGTGTGGAATTGGCTCCCGGGCTTATAGAATCAATGTTTGACGGAATACAAAGGCCTCTGGATGTTATACGAAGTCAGGTTGGCGATAATATAACGAGGGGCGTTGAAGTAGATAGCTTAGATAGAAAAAGAAAGTGGAAATTCAAACCTACGGTTAAAAAGGGAGATAAGGTTGTATTCGGAGACATAATAGGGACTATAAAGGAAACTTCAATAATAGAACACAGAATCATGATTCCCTATGGTGTAGAGGGAGAGATTGAAGACATACAGGAAGGCGAGTTTACAATAACAGACACAGTGGCAAAAGTTAAAAACGACGGAAACATTAAGGAAATCCAAATGCTTCAAAAATGGCCGGTAAGACGCGGAAGGCCATACGTTGAAAAATTAGCTCCCGACAGCCCCATGGGTACGGGACAAAGAATAATCGATACGTTTTTCCCGGTTGCAAAGGGCGGTACCGCATGTATACCCGGACCCTTCGGAAGCGGCAAGACGGTAGTGCAGCACCAGCTAGCTAAATGGGCAGATGCTGAAATAGTTGTATATATCGGTTGCGGTGAGCGTGGGAACGAGATGACAGACGTTTTGATGGAGTTCCCCGAGTTGAAAGACCCAAAAAGTGGCGAGCCTCTTATGAAGAGAACGGTGCTTATCGCAAATACTTCTGATATGCCTGTTGCTGCAAGGGAAGCCAGTATCTATACAGGAATAACCATAGCTGAATACTTTAGAGATATGGGTTATAGTGTGGCTTTGATGGCGGACTCTACATCCAGATGGGCTGAGGCTCTTCGTGAAATGTCAGGACGTTTGGAAGAGATGCCCGGTGAAGAAGGATACCCCGCATATCTTGGTTCAAAATTAGCCGAGTTTTATGAGAGGGCAGGTAAAGTTGTATGCTACGGCAGCGATAAAAGGGAAGGAGCGCTAACAGCAGTAGGTGCGGTTTCACCTCCGGGAGGCGACCTATCTGAACCTGTAACACAAGGAACCCTTAGAATAGTTAAAGTTTTCTGGGGTCTTGATGCGGATTTAGCCTATAGAAGACACTTCCCTGCAATTAACTGGTTGCAGAGCTATTCTCTGTACGAGGATAGCTTAGGGGAATGGTTATCCAACGAAGTCTCTTCAGAATGGAATGACTTGGTAGCGGATGCAATGAAATTACTTCAGGAGGAAGCGGAGCTTCAGGAAATAGTCAGATTGGTTGGTATCGATGCCCTTTCAATAAAAGACAGATGGACATTGGAATCCGCTAAATCAATTAGAGAAGACTATTTGCATCAAAACGCATTCCACGATATCGACACTTATACATCTATAAATAAACAGTATAGAATGTTAAAGATTATAATGATATTCCATAATGAGGGTATCAAAGCATTAGACGCAGGAGCTTCTTTTAGGGAAATCACAAATTTACCGGTTAAAGAGAATATTGCCAGGGCTAAGCTTATCCTTGAAAATAATTTGGATGCATTTGATACGATTGAAAAGGAAATAAAGCAACAGATGTCATCCATTGTTTCGAATGGAGGAGTATAATATGCTAAAAGAATATAAAACCATAAAAGAAGTTGCCGGTCCGCTGATGCTTGTTGAACAAGTAGAAGGAATTAAATATGATGAATTGGTTGAAATAGAAATGAAAACCGGTGAAGTCAGAAGAGGCAGAGTTCTTGAAGTAAACGAAGACAAGGCACTGGTTCAGTTGTTTGAAGGTTCACAAGGCCTCAACATAATGGAAAGTAAAGTAAGGTTTTTAGGCCACGGACTTGAATTGGGAGTTTCGATGGATATATTGGGAAGGGTATTTGACGGTTTGGGCAGACCAAAAGACGGCGGTCCCAAAATAATTCCGGATAAAAGATTAGATATAAACGGAAACCCGATAAATCCCGCTGCAAGAGACTATCCCTCTGAGTTTATTCAAACCGGAGTATCTGCTATAGACGGATTGAATACTCTTGTAAGAGGACAGAAACTGCCGGTGTTCTCAGGCTCAGGCTTGCCGCATGCAAGACTTGCAGCACAAATTGCCAGGCAGGCAAAAGTTCTCGGTACGGAAAGTAACTTTGCAGTTGTATTTGCGGCTGTGGGAATAACCTTTGAAGAAGCGGATTACTTTATTTCCGACTTTAAAAGAACAGGCGCCATAGACAGAGCAGTTTTGTTTATGAACCTGGCTAATGACCCGGCCATTGAACGTATTGCGACACCACGTATGGCTCTTACAGCAGCGGAGTATTTGGCATATGAAAAAGATATGCACGTACTGGTCATAATAACTGACTTAACTAACTATTGCGATGCTTTGCGTGAAATCTCCGCCGCAAGAAAAGAAGTTCCGGGCAGAAGAGGATACCCGGGCTACTTGTATACTGACTTGGCTTCCATGTATGAAAGAGCGGGCAGAATTAGAGATAAGAAAGGCTCAATAACACAAATACCCATACTTTCAATGCCGGAAGACGATAAAACTCATCCGATACCGGACTTAACCGGTTATATTACGGAAGGGCAGATTATTCTAAGCAGAGAGCTTTATAGAAAAGGTCTTATGCCACCGATAGATGTTTTACCTTCACTGTCACGTTTGAAGGATAAAGGTATAGGCGTAGGCAAAACACGAGAGGATCACGCGGATACCATGAACCAATTATTTGCCGCTTATGCAAGGGGCAAAGAGGCAAAAGAACTTGCCGTAATACTTGGAGAAGGTGCATTAAGTGATACTGATAAGCTGTTTGCCAAATTTGCTGATGAATTCGAGAAGCATTATGTTTCTCAAGGTGAAGATGAAGACAGGAGTATTGAAGAGACTCTTAAATTAGGCTGGGAGCTCTTAGCCATCCTGCCGAAACAGGAATTAAAGAGAGTAAAGGATGAATTTATAGAAAAATATATGCCTAAAGGGGATGCTTAGATGGCAATTTTAAGAGTTAACCCCACAAGGATGGAGCTTACTCGATTAAAAAAGAGACTTAAAACAGCCGTCAGAGGGCATAAGCTTTTAAAAGATAAACAAGACGAACTGATGAAAAAGTTCATTGACTATATAATGAAAAATAAAGAATTAAGAGAAAGCGTTGAAGAAGAGCTTATAAATGCATTTAAAAACTTCCTGATTGCCCGTGCTGTTATGTCCTCCGATATTATAGAGGAAGCAATAATGTATCCGACAGAAAAGGTATCTCTTGAATGTGAAAAGAAAAATATAATGAGTGTTATTTCTCCTATATTTAACTTAGTAACCAGTAAAAAAGAGAATCAGGAAGAAGAAGGAATATATCCCTACGGATTTGCGAATACCTCAGGTGAATTGGATAACGCCATATTCTATTTGCAAAGAGTCCTAAACAGGATGATAGAATTAGCACAGATTGAAAAGACATGTCAATTGATGGCAGACGAAATTGAAAAGACAAGACGTAGAGTTAATGCTCTGGAACATGTCATGATACCGCAATTAGAAGAAACGGTAAAATATATTACTATGAAGCTTGATGAAAATGAAAGAGGAAATCGAGTAAGACTTATGAAAGTAAAAGAACTGGTGGGTAAAGAAGCATAAAGACAAGGCCGCAGCAAAGCTGCGGCCACTCTTTTTAATAGCCGCGGTATAAAACTATAATTATAAACGAACAAGTAAATAATAATACAATGCGTGAATAGTAACATAGGTTTACTTTTTAAGAGATTTGTCTGATTTCAACTATTGACTTTAAAAAGGTATTCAACCTATAATCATTAATAGAATATTTTTTGAAATGGAGAGAATAACTTGAATCCGATAGCCTTTCAAATTTTTGGTATACAAATAAGATGGTACGGGATTTTGATATCCTTGGGAATGTTGCTCGGTTTATATATTGCTTATAATGAATCAAAAAAACAGGGATATAACCCGGATGACATAGTGGATTTAGCATTATGGTGCATTCCCGCCGCCCTCGTCGGGGCACGACTATATTATGTTATTTTCCAATGGGAGTATTACAAGGGTGATATACTCAAAATGCTCAATACACGGGAAGGCGGTTTGGCTATTCACGGGGGTCTCATTGCAGCGGTTATAGTGGGATATTTTTTTACAAAGCACAAGAAAATTCCATTTTGGAAAACAGCAGATTTAGTTGCTCCTAGTATAGCGTTGGGGCAGGCAATCGGGCGTTGGGGTAATTATATAAACGGAGAAGCCCATGGGGGTCCAACAAATTTGCCTTGGGGTATAATGGTGGAAGGTATGAAAGTCCATCCCACCTTCTTATATGAATCTCTATGGAATTTCGGATTGTTTCTATTTTTACTTTATTATAAAAAGAATAAAAGATTTAACGGAGAACTGTTTATTCTTTATGCGGTGATTTATTCAATCGGCAGATTTTGGATTGAAGGTTTGAGGACGGACAGCCTTATGTTCATGGGGATGAGGATTGCCCAATTAGTAAGTGTATCGGTAGTTTTAGTTGGATTATTTTTATTGTTTAAATTGAGAAAAGACCAAAATAATTTATAATACTGGAATTCAATTTATAAATAGCAATTGTTAATCGATTTTAAGCTTAAAACAGAATAATGAGCCTATTTAAACTATAGTATTTAAATATTTAAAATATTTGGATACTATTTTTATTTTTTTAAAAATAAAGAAGGATTTTTAAGAAATATATAGAATAGTATATTGGAATGGGTCAAAGTGGGACGAAGTGGTACAATGTAGAGTAAAAAGAGCGGTGTTTTTTATGTTTATAGGTGAATATAATCATACTTTGGATAACAAGAATCGGGTAAGCATGCCTGCAAAATTTAGAGGATATTTTGGAGGCTCCTTTGTCATGACTAAAGGATTGGACAATTGTTTGTTTGTTTATCCTATGGATGAGTGGAGGAACATTGAAGATAAGCTAAAAAACATTCCCATGACTAATAAAGATGCCAGGGCTTTTGTCAGGTTTTTCTTTGCGGGGGCTACCGAATGCGAAATAGATAAACAAGGAAGAACTTTGATACCCACTAACTTGAAGGAATTTGCCAAGATTGATAAAGATGTTGTTATAATAGGAGTTTCTACAAGAGTGGAGATTTGGAGTCTACAAGAGTGGAATAAATTTAACAGCGATGCGGATATTACATATGAAGAGGTGGCTGAGAAAATGTCCCAGCTCGGGATTTAGTTAGGGGAGAGGAAAATTGGAATTTGCCCATACCCCTGTTTTATTAAAAGAAGTAATGACTTATTTAAGAGTGAAACCGGGTGGTATTTATATAGACGGCACAGTAGGCGGAGGCGGACATGCTACTGAGATAGTCAGGCTGATGTTGCCCCACGGACTGCTAATAGGTATTGACCAGGATATACATGCAATCAATGCGTCAAAAGAAAAGCTCAAGGAATTCGAAGGAAATGTTGCTCTCGTAAATGATAATTTTAGAAATATTAAAAGTATCATCGAAGAAAAAAATATTGAAAGCGTTGACGGAATACTCCTTGACTTGGGCGTTTCTTCTTACCAACTGGATGAAGGGGAGCGCGGGTTCAGTTACATGAAAAATGCCGGCCTGGATATGCGAATGAGTAAAGACATCGAATTGACAGCGGAAACAATTATTAATGATTGGTCTGAAAGCGAAATAGCAAAGGTAATTGAAGAATATGGAGAAGAAAGATGGGCCAAAAGAATTGCTGCTTTTATTTCGAAGGAGAGGCTAAAAAAAAGAATAGAGACATCCTTTGAACTGGTTGAAATTATCAAAGCTGCAATTCCGGCATCGGCAAGAAGAGAGGGGCCGCATCCTGCTAAAAGAACATTCCAGGCCATAAGAATAGCTGTAAACGATGAGCTCGACATAATAGATAAAACCATCGAAGCCGGAGTGAATGCCCTAAAACCGGGCGGACGGATTTGCGTAATTACTTTTCATTCACTTGAAGATAGACTGGTGAAGAATACCTTTAAAAAATTGGAAAATCCTTGTACTTGCCCGCCCAGGCTACCAAAATGCGTTTGCGGGAAAACACCTTTAGTAAAAGTAATTACAAAAAAACCCATATCGGCTTCAATAGATGAATTGGAATCAAATCCACGTTCACGAAGTGCTAAGCTCCGAGTTGCGGAAAGACTTTGTTCTAATATTTAGAAGGGGGGAATAAAATTGGTAGTAGCGGATAATAGAGCTTATGATTATAATTATAATGATGAATATTTTTATGATGAACCCCTTTATGAAGAAAAGAAAAAGTCAGGTAAAGCGGTAAGAAAGAATAAAAAATCAAAACCACATATATTTACCGTAATCTTTGTCTTTTCTGTCAGCATTGTGATGATAGCCCATTACGCTTGCTTGGCTGAAATAAACTTTAACATAAACAAACTCGAAAAAGAATTGAAAGAGGTTCAAAAAGAAAATTCTCTGTTAAGTGTAAAACTGGCACAAGCTATAAATCTGCAGTCACTGGAGAAGGTAGCTTTGGGAGAATTAAATATGCAGTATCCGGACTCTGAACAAATAGTATATATTAATGTTATTAAACCATTACCAAAAAACGATACAGTAGATAAAACATTTTATTCAAAAAAAGACGCATTAGAAAACAGATATGTGGCTAAAGTAAAATCTTTAATAAATATTTTTATAAGTTACCTTGACTAACGGTCCCTGAAGGGGGTATTGGTTTGGCAGTTGCGGCTAAAAAGATTAAAAAAAGAGTGTTATTCCTTTTATGCAGTTTTACAGCTTTGTTTATATTCCTTACTGTGAAACTGTTTTTTATACAAATTGTTAACGGACCGGAATATCAACAAAAAGCCATGGATCAATGGACACGAGACGTGCCGGTGCCTTCAAGAAGAGGAATAATATATGACAGAAACGGGAAGGAATTAGTTACCAATGCTCCTGCATATCAAATATATGCAAGGCCGGTAGAAATAACGGATAAAGAAGAGGTTTCATCCGTGCTTTCTGAATTATTAGGAATAGACGAAAACAGTTTATTAGATAAATTAGACACGAAAAAGGATACTATTCTTATCAAGCAAAAAGTAGACGCCGAAATAATTAATACATTACGTGAAAAGAGCCTTAAAGGATTGATGTATATAGATGATAATAAGAGATTCTATACACAAAGCAATTTTGCTTCCTATATTTTGGGGTTTACAAATTATGATAACCAAGGGCAGGACGGTGTTGAAGCCACTTTTGAAAAATATTTAAACGGCTTTCCCGGAAGAGATATTAAGATGACGGATTCCTACGGAAGGGAATTGCCCGGCGGCGATAGAAAATATTATGAACCTCAAGACGGATTGAACCTCATACTTACTATTGATGAAGTAATTCAGCATTTTACCGAAAAAGCCATTGAAAATGCACAGATTGAAAACGCGGCAAAAAGAACTATGGCAATCGTAATGGACCCCAAAACCGGAGATATTCTTTCCATGGCAGTTAAGCCGGATTATGATAATAATAATCCGAGAGAGGTGCCGGAGGAATATGAAGATGAATGGGGTAATATGACTTTAAAAGAACAATACGATGCTTTATTTAAAATATGGCGTAACCCTGTTATTTCAGATACCTACGAACCCGGCTCCACCTTCAAAATTATTACTTCGGCGGCGGGTTTGGAAGAAGGCGTAGTTAAACCCGATGACAAGTTCTATTGCTCGGGATTTGTGGAGGTGGCGGGAAGAAGACTTAAATGTTGGAGATATTACAGGCCTCACGGCAGTGAAACTTTTGTTGAAGGCGTGCAGAATTCCTGTAATCCTGTTTTTATCGAAGTAGCACAGAGGTTGGGCAGAGAGAGATTCTATAAATATATCAAAGGCTTCGGGTTCGGCACAACCACAAATATTAAGCTCTTGGGGGAAGCCTCGGGAATTGTAAGAAATATAAGCTCCATAGGCCCCGTCGAATTGGCAAACATTGCCTTTGGCCAGGGAATCAGCATCACCCCGATTCAACTGTTAACGGCAGCCTGCGCCATAGCAAATGACGGATATCTCATGGAACCCAGGATAGCTAAAAAATTAATTGATAAAGACGGGAATACAGTACATGATTTTAAGCCGAGAATGATAAGGCAGGTAATATCCAAAGATACCTCGGCCACTATGAGAAGCATATTGGAATCTGTTGTAAATGAAGGTTCCGGTGCCGGTGCCTACATACCGGGTTATAAGGTTGCCGGGAAAACAGGGACTGCTCAGAAAGCAGAGGGAGGTATGTATGTACAGGGCAGATATATTTCCTCTTTTTTGGCTTTTGCACCGGCAAACGACCCAAAGGTGGCGGTTTTGGTTGTTATCGATGAGCCGAGTGCGGGAAGCTATTATGGCGGTGTCATCGCATCCCCTGTTGTAAAAAGCATTTTATCCGATACCTTGAGATATCTGGATGTTAAACCGCAATATACGGAAGAAGAAGCGAAACTTTTATTGAAGAATAAGATTACGGTACCTGAGGTAAGGAATATTAAATTGAAGGATGCCAAAAAGCTGCTTACTCAAAATAAGCTGAGATATAGATTGGAAGAAGAACAAGATGAACCCACTGAAGATTCAATAATAATAGATCAAACACCTCGGGCGGACTCTAAAGTAGATGAAGGAACCATCGTAATCCTTTATGCTAAACCAAAGGAATAGATAAATACGGGAAAAGGCAACGGAGATTAATTTCCGGTTGCCTTTTTATAAAAGAAGGCATAAAAACTAGTGTTCGGGTGCTATTTTATTAAGAATCAGAGGTGGTAAATTGAATCTGCGTATGCTTATTGAGGGCATAAGCATTTTGGATATAAGCGGAAGCTTGGATATAGAAATAGAAGGAATCGCTTATGACTCGAGAATGGTTTTAAAAAATTACCTTTTTGTCAGCATGAGCGGGTATGCTACGGACGGTCATTTATATATCGGCGAAGCAATTTCACGGGGTGCAGCGGCGGTTATAGTAGAAAAGGACTTTGTTGCAGAAAAAACTACTGTAATCCGTGTAAAAAATTCAAGAAAAATTCTTCCTGTAATCTCTTCAAGGTTTTACAATAACCCGACAAATGTGTTAAGATTAATCGGAATAACCGGTACAAACGGTAAAACCACTACTACATATATGATAAAATCCATATTGGAAAGCTGGAATAAAAGGGTTGGTTTAATAGGAACTATTGCCGTAGAAATAGGAGCTAAAAAAATGGACTCCATGAGGACAACACCAGAATCATTGGACTTGCATAAGATGTTTATGGAAATGGTTGATGAGGGATTAAGCTACGTGATTATGGAGGTTTCTTCCCATTCGCTGATACAAGAACGCGTGGAAGGCTGTAATTTCCATATAGGTGCCTTTACAAATTTATCACAAGACCATCTTGACTTCCATAAAGATATGGAAAGCTATAGAAAAGCAAAAGAAAAACTGTTCTATATGACCGGATATGCAAATGTGATAAACTGTGATGATAAGGAAGGACGTAAAATAATCCACAGTATAAAAAATATAAAAACTCCGTTAATCACCGTCGGCATTGATAATAAAGCTGATATAATGGCAAAGAACATTGCAATGAGTGATGAGGGAGTGAGTTTTACTCTTGTTACTCCCGATTATACAATTCCCATTCGCAGCAAAATACCCGGCAGATTCAGCGTGTACAACTGTTTAGTTGCCGCAGCTGTAGCCTATGTTGAAGGCGTTGATAAAAAAGCTATCAGTTATGGAATTGAAAGCCTGAAGAATGTTATGGGAAGAGTCGAGGTAGTTGATGTAAAAACACCTTATAAAATAATAATTGACTATGCACATACACCGGATGGATTGGAAAAGGTTTTAGTTTCAATCAGGAGTTACGCAGAGGGAAAGATAATAACTGTATTTGGTTGCGGCGGTGACAGAGATAAAGAGAAAAGAAGTCTTATGGGGAAAATAGCCGGCATCTATTCGGATTTTTGTATATTGACCTCAGATAATCCAAGATCAGAGGAGCCTTATTCTATAATAAGACAGATAGAAAAGGGTATAGTAAGCACCGATTGCAGTTATACTTGCATAGAGAACAGAAAAGAAGCAATAAAAGAAGCAATGAAAATAGCCGAAAAAGGCGATATCGTACTTCTTGCCGGAAAAGGTCATGAAAGATATCAGGAACTAAGTGATAGAATCATAGACTTTGATGAGCGCGAAATAGTAAAAAAGTTGCTGAAGGAGAATTTTAATGGAACCTCTTAGAATCTCTGAGTTGGCTCATGCAACTCACGGAAAAATATATAATGCAGACACAGATTTTTTTATAACCGGTGTAAGTACGGATAGCAGACAAATTAAACCCGGTGATTTATTTGTGCCGATTATCGGAGAAAGCTTTGACGGTCACAGTTTCATTGATAAGGCGGCTGATTCGGGTTCCGTTGCGGTTCTTACAGACAGGCATCTAAAAAATGACCAATTACCCTATATTAAAGTAGAAAATACATCTGTTGCTTTATTGAAGGTCGCAGGGTATTACAGAAAAAAGTTTAATATCCCGGCTATAGCTATAACCGGAAGCTCCGGCAAAACTACTGCAAAGGATATGATTGCGGCAGTCTTAGGCCAATCATTAAATGTGTTGAAGAATGAAGGAAATTTTAACAATACCATTGGTTTGCCCCATACATTATTTAACTTAAACAAAAACCATGAAATTTGCGTCTTAGAAATGGGAATGAATAGTTTTGGGGAGATAAAACAACTGGCAGAAACAGTTAGACCTGATATAGCAATAATAACAAATATAGGCACAGCCCATATTGAATTTTTAAAATCGCGGGAAGGCATTTTGAAGGCCAAGCTCGAAATTATTGAGTTCTTTAATGCACATAATACATTGATAATAAACGGTGATGATGGATTGCTTAGAACTATAAAAAGTGATACTTTTTCTATCATTCGCATCGGTTTAGACAAAAGCAACGATATTTATGCTTTTGATATTAAACAAATAGACAACAAAGGAATCGAGTTTACAGCTATAATTTACGGCATAAAAGAATCTTTCTCTATACCAATTTTAGGAATGCATAATGTTTATAACGGACTCTGTGCTATTGCCGTCGGCGTTAGTCTCGGATTGCCTTTGGAAAAAATAAAAGCGGGACTGTCAAGCTTTAAGCCTCCGGATATGAGGATGGAAAGTCTTACATTAAATAGCGGTATGACCATAATAAATGATGCATATAATGCAAATCCCGAATCTGTGAAGGCTGCAATAATAACCTTAAAAAACATTCAAAATAAGGATAGAAAAGTTTTAATATTAGGAGATATGTTTGAACTTGGTGATTATACCGATACCGGGCATTATGAAGTAGGCAGGCATGCGGCTTTAAGCGGCATTGATACCTTGATTACTATCGGTGAAAGAACAAAAATGACTGAACAGGGAGCACTTGAAAGCGGTATAACGGAAGCATATCACTTTGAAAATAACGAAGAAGCAAAAAGATGTCTTGAGAGCATCCTGAAGCCTTGTGATACTGTACTTATCAAGGGTTCAAGGGCTGCAAAACTTGAGGAAATAGTTAACTTCCTGCGAGAGAGGGGATAAAATACGAATGGACTTTTTTATAAGCGAGGAATACAAGCTATTCATTATTTGCATAATATCATCTTTTGTACTGGCTATAATTGCGGGACCTTTACTAATCCCGATACTAAAGCGATTAAAATTCGGCCAAAGGGTCAGAGATGACGGACCGCAAAGCCATTTAAAAAAAGAAGGAACACCGACAATAGGCGGACTCATATTTTTAATACCGGCAATTATAGTTTCTTTGTCTTTTTCAAAAGACAAAGATATGTATTTAGCGCTGATAACTACAACGCTTTACGGTTTAATTGGTTTTATGGATGATTATATAAAAATAATAATGAAAAGATCCTTAGGTTTAAGAGCTTGGCAGAAAATTTTTGCTCAAATAGCCGCAGCGGTTTTTCTGGGATATATTGCGGGGGGAGTTTCTCAAACCGGAACCGAGGTTCTCGTACCTTTCACGGGAAAATACATAGATTTAGGAATTCTTTACATACCTTTTACAATATTTATGATATTGGGGGTAGTAAACAGTGTAAATCTTACTGATGGTTTAGACGGATTGGCGGGAGGCACCACCGTAGTGGTATTTGGTTTTTTTGCAATAATAGCTCTAACAATAAAACACCTGGGCATACTGGTTTTTTGCGGTTCATTTATTGGTGCCATATTAGGCTTTTTAAGATTTAATTCTCATCCGGCTCAGGTAATAATGGGTGATACCGGCGCCTTATCTTTGGGAGCGGCATTGGCTTCCTTGGCTGTAATTATGAAGCTACCGTTATTTTTGGTGATAGTGGGGGGCGTTTATGTAGCCGAAGCTCTGTCCGATATTATACAGGTTATTCATTTTAAAAGAACCGGAAGAAGAGTTTTTAAAATGGCTCCGTTACATCATCATTTTGAGCTTTCCGGTTGGGCGGAAACAAAAGTAGTATCGATTTTTATTATAGTTTCTATAATATTATGTCTGATAGGAATTTTAGGAATTAGCTGATTGAAAGGTTGATAGCGTTGTTAGGGGTAAAGAAAAATGTTTTGGTCTTGGGTGCTTCAGTGACCGGAATTCCCGTAGTGCAAAAACTTTATCATAGAGGCAACCATATTATTCTAAATGATATAAAAAACGCGGAAGATTTAGAAGAATACTTGAGTCCTATTAAGGACTTAAACATAGATATTGTAGGCGGAGGGCATCCGGTAGCCTTGGCAAAAGAATGCGACTATATTGTTATGAGTCCGGGGATACCTTTGGATATACCTCTTTTAAAAGAGGCAAGAAGGCTAGGTAAGGAAATCATAAGTGAAATAGAATTGGCATACAGACTAACCGATGCCGAAATAGCGGCTATAACGGGAACTAACGGGAAGACAACTACAACAACATTGTTGGGTGAAATGCTGAAGGAGAGCATGAGAAATACTTTTATAACCGGAAATATCGGAAGTCCCATGATAGAAAAAATTGATGAAGCAAAATCCGGCGATATATTTGTTTTGGAAGTGAGCAGTTTTCAATTAGAAACAACCGTTTCCTTTAAGCCTCATATTTCCGCAATACTGAATATAACTCCGGATCATTTGAATAGACATAAGACAATGGAGAATTATATCAATGCAAAGTGCATGATATTCAATAATCAAACTGAAGAGGATTATACAATTCTAAATAAAGATGACTTTATTACGGCAAAACTCATGGATAAACCAAATAGTAAAGTGCTTCTTTTCAGCAGAAAAGAAACTCTTGAAGAAGGCGCTTATGTTGAAGAAGGGTATTTAACTTTGCGAATTGGTGGGATAATAGAAAACATAATTCCTATAGATGATATTTATATTCCCGGAAGCCATAACCTCGAAAACGCATTGGCGGCTTCGCTTATGGCATACTGTTTAGGGGTAAAGCCCGGCATTATTAAAAAAATCCTAAAGGAGTTCAGAGGTGTAGAACACAGGATAGAATATGTAAACACAATAGATGGAGTTGACTATTATAATGATTCTAAGGGAACAAATCCGGAGTCCTCAGTCAAAGCCTTGGAAGCAATGAAAAAGCCCGTTATCTTGATTGCGGGCGGTTATGATAAAGACTCCGATTTTAATGGATTTGTAAAAGCATTCAAAGGAAGAGTAAAAGCATTGATTCTTATGGGAGAAACAACCGTAAAGATTGAAAATGAAGCCAAACGACAAAAATTTGTTAATATAGAAAAGGCGACAGGACTGGAGGAAGCCGTGTATATGGCAAAAAAAGCATCAGAATACGGGGACGTGATATTGTTGTCTCCCGCATGCGCCAGTTGGGATATGTTTAAAAACTTTGAAGAGAGAGGTACGGTATTTAAAAGCATAGTAAATAAGATGAGGAGGGCTTTGTAGTGCGTGCAAAAAACAGCATTGATTTTACTTTACTGATTACAACACTGATACTTCTTGCCATAGGAATAACTATGGTATTTAGCGCCAGTGCCGCATCTTCCTACATAAAATATAACGATAGCTATAAATACCTGAAAAGCCAAGGTTTGTTTGCAATAATAAGCATTTTAGCTTTGTGGTTTTTTAGTAGATTGGACTATAGGGTGTTGGGAAGATATGCTGTGCTTTTTGTAGTTATAAGCATTATCCTTCTTATCATCATATTTATACCGGGCGTCGGCTATGGTGCAAAAGGAGCAACAAGATGGTTAATGATAGGACCCTGGACCATGCAGCCCGCCGAATTTGCAAAAACTGCTCTGATAATTTTCATGGCGAGTTTCCTCAGCAAAAAAAACAGCAGAGTAAAAAGTATTACAAAAGGCATCATACCCTATTTTTTGCTTATGGTTGTCTACTTTGTTTTAATAATGCTGCAACCCAATATGAGTATGGCCGGGAGCATTGTTATAATTACTTTTTTGATGTTGTTTATTGCGGGAGCAAGAATATGGCACCTTAGTTTATGCGTGGCACCGGTTATTCCGGCAGCTATTTACCTGATAAAAAACGAAGGATACAGATTAAATCGTTGGTTATCCTATAGAGACCCTTGGGCTGATCCGTTAAACACCGGTTATCAGGCAATACAATCATTGCTGGCTCTGGGTTCAGGAGGAATATTCGGTTTAGGGTTAGGTAACAGCAGACAGAAGTTTTTTTATATCCCCGAGGCTCAAAACGACTTCATATTTTCAATAATAGGCGAAGAACTGGGTTTTATAGGCGCAGCTACGGTAGTCTTGCTTTTCTTATTCTTAATTTGGAGGGGTATAAGAATATCTTTATATGCACCGGATCTATTTGGTTGTCTTTTGGCAGCCGGTATAACGAGTATGATTGGGATTCAGGTTGCAATCAATATCGCCGTTGTCACCGTTTCAATGCCTACAACCGGGGTGAATCTGCCTTTAATCAGCTCGGGAGGTTCATCTTTATTATTTGTCATGGCAAATTTGGGCATATTACTTAATATTTCGAGGCAATTAAAAACTGACGGAGGCAGGAGAGAACCTTAGAGGTATTCGCTGTGGTAACACTTGGGAAGGTTTAGCATAGAATATTAATATGATTACAATTATGCACTTCCCGGAGGTGTCTTTTGGTGAGCAGGTACATTATTAACGGCGGCAGAAAATTAGATGGAGAAATTGAAGTAGACGGGTCAAAAAATTCAGTGCTGCCGGTTTTAGCAGCTTCATTAATTAATGGAAATGAATCAATTATTCATAATATACCCCGGTTAAAAGATGTATTTACACTTACAAACGTAATGGAGAATATCGGATGCAAGATTACTTATGACGGAAACACAATGGTAATAAACTCAAAAGGAGAGCTTAATACCAACATACCCGAAAAACCCGTAAAGGAAATGCGTTCTTCGATAATACTGATGGGTGCGATGCTGGCACGCTTTAAAAATGTTAAGATAAGCTACCCGGGCGGTTGCGAAATCGGGCCCAGGCCTATAGATTTACACCTGATGGGCTTGAGAGAGCTTGGAGTGAACATTATAGAATCTCACGGTTATATATCATGTCAATGCGATAAGCTTATCGGTAAGGAAATCCATCTGGATTATCCCAGTGTGGGTGCTACGGAAAACATCATGTTGGCTGCGGTTTCTGCAGAAGGCGTGACTATAATACAAAACGCGGCTAGAGAGCCCGAAATTATAGACTTACAAGTATTTCTTAATAAAACCGGTGCGAAAATAACCGGCGCGGGCAGCAGTACAATCAAAATATCAGGCATAAAAAACTTTTATACAGCTGAACATACAATAATACCCGACAGAATAGTTGCAGGCACCTTTTTAATTGCGGCGGCAATAACCGGAGGTATAATAGAGCTTAAAAATATTGAGATAGACCATTTAAAACCTCTTATTTCAAAACTTTCAGAAAGCGGTTGCATTATAGAAAAATCAGAAAATGCTATAAGAATAAAAGGACAAAAAAGGCCGAAAGCCGTGGAGATGATGAGGACACTACCTTACCCCGGATTTCCCACCGACTTGCAAGCCCAATTTATGGCACTTATGTCAGTAGCTAAAGGTACATGCATTATAGTTGAAACAGTATTTGAAAACCGATATAAGCATGCGGAAGAATTATTAAAAATGGGTGCCAAAATCAAAATAGACGGAAGAACGGCAATTGTAAAAGGTGTTAAAGGCCTTACCGGTGCCAGATTGACGGCTAAGGATTTAAGAGGCGGAGCTGCTTTGGTATTAGCAGGCCTTGTCGCGGAAGGAACCACTAATATCGATAACACAGATAATCATATCGAAAGAGGATATGCAGATTTTGATGTTAAGCTGAGAAGCCTGGGTGCAGACATAACAAGGGTAGAGATATAGTTGCAGAGCTGTTCTGCATTCAATAAAATGGGACAAGCAGGGGGAGAAAGATGAAGGCAAAATTTAAAATTTTCTTGACGATATTAGTTTTAGCAGGCATTATGGTTTTTCTTTTATCCTCTGACATTTTTTCACTGAAAAATATTTATGTGACCGGAAACAAAACCATACCAAAGGATGATATAATTAATCTATCAAGGCTGCAGTACGGTCAGAACCTGTTTAAGATGAACAAAAAGAAAATTTATAAGAATCTGTTTAATAATCCTAAAATAAAAGCTATAAGAATAAAAAGAGTTTTACCTTCAGGTATCTCTTTAGATATAATAGAAAGGGAAGCTATAGCGGCAATACCTTACTTAGGTTCTTTTTTAAATATTGATGAAGAGGCTCTTATTGTAGAGGTAACCGGTTTAGGCCAAGGAACCGGCATCCCGGTTGTGGAAGGACTTTCTTTTGATGATTTTAAAACGGGGGAAGAAATGATAGTCGATAACAAAGAGCAGCTTGATACCGCTATGGAAATTCTTTTGGCACTGAAAAACGCTGATATAAGTAAAGAAATTGAATTAATAAATGTAAAAGATATTGAAAATATTGAGCTCATTGCAAATGATGATATAAGTTTAATTATAAGGAATCATAATTTAGATTATAAGATTCAGATGGCGAAACTCATAATGGATGATTTGAAAAAAAACGATAAAAAAGGAATAATCGATATGAAACATGAGGGGAATCCGATTTTCCGGGAGAGAGAATAGCTGGGAGGTTAGTTGATGAAAAATATAAAAATGCATATTGCCATAGGGATAGTATGTATGGTATTGGGTATTATGGTTGCTGTACAATTTAAAACAGTAAAGCAAAGTATAGGACCGGTAACGGAATATAGAGCAAGGGAAATAGCAACTCAGCTTAAAAAGGTGAGGGAAGAAAGAGACAGCCTATTAACTTTGAAGAATGAATATGAAAAAAAGATAAATGAATATGAAGATGCCGAAGCTCAGGGAAATATAGCATCAAGACTCATGAAAAGTGATCTTGAAAAAGCCAGGATTATTGCCGGTCTTGTTGATGTAGAGGGCCCGGGTTTGACTATACTTCTTGATGATCTCAAGTTTTTTGATAATTACAATTATAATATAATAGATTATACGGACTTATTGGAATTCATAAACGAACTTAATTCCGCCGGTGCGGAAGCGGTATCGATAAACGATCAAAGGGTTATATCAACAACGGAAATAAGGCAAGCAGGTCTTCATATAAACATAAATACTGAAAAATTTGCACCGCCCTTTTCAATTAAAGTTATCGGAGAGCCGAAAACTCTTGAAGCCTCTTTAAGAATGAGAGGAGGCGTAGTAGAAAGACTTGAAAGTAAAGGAATTGCAATATCGATAACCCAGCAACAATCAGTGACTATAACAAAATATAATGGTATTATTGAGAAAAAGTATTCCAAGGCGGTTAAAGAAGGGGAAAGTAAATAACATGAGGAAAAGAATACCAAGCTATTATTTATTTGCCATGGCTATTATATTCGGCTTTTTACTGACTGTTCAATTAAAAGCGAACATTACTTCAGAGGGTATTATCACTATACGAAAGCTGTTAGAGATGGAAAACGATGTAAACAATGCCCTTTTAGAAATAAACAATTTAAAACTGTCTGTACATGAATCCAGGCAAAAATTAAGGGAGTATGAAGAAAGCATAGAAGATGGCGGCAGTATATATACTTCAATGGAAAATGAATTAAAAAAAGTCAGGGAGTACGCCGGTTTCGAAAAAGTTGAAGGTCCCGGGATTATAATTACACTTAATGACAGCTTGGAAAATGTTGAGGATTCAGATAATCCTGAATTGTATTTGATTCATGATATAGATGTGCTGGAAATAGTAAATGATCTGAAAGCCGCCGGGGCTGAGGCAATTACTATAAATGATGTCAGGGTTTTAGGCACGACAAGCATTAAATGTGGAGGACCAACCATAAACATAGACGGCAGCAGGCATGCCACGCCTTTTATAATAAAAGCAATCGGTGACCCCAACGCTTTGGAAGCAACTGCAATAGCACCGGACAGTTATATAGACTGGATGGAATATAGCGGAATAAGAGTAGATATCAGAAAAGTTAAAAATATAGTAATAAATAGATATACAGGTACACCTAAGATAAATCATCAAAAAATTGTAGAGGATGGTGTAAATAAATGATATTACCTTTGCTTGGACTTTTATTAGGAATCTTTATCGGTTTTCTATCTCCTATTACAATACCGATTCAGTATTCGACATATATGTCAATAGCGATTTTAGCAGCTTTGGACTCTGTTTTCGGGGGAATACGGTCAAGTCTGGAAAACACCTTTGATATTGAAATTTTTATATCGGGATTTTTTGCCAATGCAATTTTAGCAGCTATACTTACATATATCGGCGATCAGCTTGGCGTGCCCATATATTACGCTGCTATATTTGCGTTTGGCGTAAGATTGTTCCAAAACTTTGCTATAATCAGAAGATATATATTGGTCAAAGTTAAAAAAAGTAATAATTAAAACAAATAAAAAATAAAGGAAATACGCGTTCAGTGTTGAACAATATATAGAAATAAATTATGAATTATAATATATTAAACATAAAAAATAAGGAGGTTGTATAGTGCTTGAATTTGATGTAGATGTTAATTCTTTTGCTTCGATAAAAGTAATCGGAATCGGCGGTGCCGGCAATAATGCAGTAAATAGAATGATAGCGGCAGGTTTGAAAGGGATTGAATTTTATAGTATAAATACAGATTTGCAAGCTCTTAACATGTCACAATCGACAAATAAACTACAAATAGGCGAGAAGCTTACAAAAGGTTTAGGTGCCGGAGCAAACCCGGATATAGGTAAAAAGGCTGCTGAAGAAAGCATTGAAGATATTAAGAAGATTTTGGAAGGGGCGGATATGGTTTTTGTTACCGCAGGCATGGGCGGAGGTACAGGCACCGGTGCCGCACCCGTAGTGGCACAAATCTCCAAGGAATTAGGCATACTGACGGTGGGAGTTGTAACCAGACCCTTCGGATTTGAAGGGAAAATTAGAAAAATTCAAGCAGAAAAAGGACTTTTAGAATTAAGGGAAAATGTAGACACATTAGTAACAATACCTAATGACAGATTGCTTCAAATAGTGGATAAGAAGGCTTCCATTGTAGATGCTTTCAGAATAGCGGATGACGTTTTGAGACAAGGGGTTCAGGGTATATCGGATCTTATAGCAGTACCCGGCCTCGTTAATTTAGATTTTGCGGATGTAAAAACAATTATGCTTGGCAAAGGTCTGGCGCATATGGGAATCGGAAAAGGCAGCGGGGAAAGCAGAGGAGCCGATGCGGTCAAGCAGGCAATACAAAGTCCTCTGTTGGAAACTTCCATAGAAGGAGCAAAAAGCGTTCTGCTTAATATAACCGGCGGTTCGGATTTGGGTATTTTTGAAGTTAATGAAGCAGCCGATCTTGTATTCCAATCAGCTGATCCTGATGCAAACATTATTTTCGGCGCCGTAATTGATGAATCCCTGAAGGAAGAAATCAGGATAACGGTTATAGCCACCGGATTTGAGGGCATAAAGCCAAGCTTTATAATCGGTGCTGAAGAGGTAGCCATAGATAAGGACGATTCGGGAATATCAAAATCCTCATACAGTGATGATGATATTGATATACCGCCTTTTTTAAGAAATAGATTTAAATAGATAAGCATATTACTAAAACTTAGTAATAATCTATTTATACAGGTAATTAAATAACTTTGACGAAAGTTAATTAAAAGCATTGTTACTGTTCAAGTACTAAAAGCCCTACGCTAGCGGGGAAAGTTTGATTTTCCACGTAATAAACTTACAGACTATTAGAATTGTTACCTACAAATTGTGGTAAATAGTAAAATCTATATTAAACCTATGATTACGTCTAAACAGTAACAAAGTAGCTGGACATAGCGTGAAACGGCAGCTTACTTGACAAGGTATTTTATGACTGTATAATGGTAATAGAGAGTTACTATGCTCTCTGAGAAAACAAAGAATGAGGAGGAAGAGTTATGAAAAAAATCCTAAGTTTATTGTTGGTATTAACTTTGGTTTTTTCCTTAGTGGCATGCGGTCAGAAGCCCGCTTCAACTGAAGGCGAAGGCGAGCCCGGAGAAGTTGAAGTAGCAGAAGACGATAACTGGAAAATAGCCATTATAACCAACACGGTTTCACAAAATGAAGAAGAATACCGATCAGCTGAGTTTGTTCAGAAAAAATACGGTAAGGATAGAGTTGTTCACGAGCTTTGGCCGGACAATTTTATGACAGAACAAGAACAGATGATCAGTGTACTTACTAAACTTGCCGCAGACCCGGACATCAAAGCTGTAATTATAAACCAGGCTGTTCCGGGAACAAACCCATCTGTGGATAAGTTCTTGGAAGCAAGAGACAAAGATGATGTACTAATAGTTTATGCTTCACCCCAGGAAAATGCTCCCGACGTATCTGTACGTGCGGACTTTATCTTACAACCTGATGAATTGGCAATGGGCCACACAATCCCGAACCAGGCAAAAAGACAGGGAGCCCAAACACTTGTACACTATTCTTTCCCGCGTCATATGTCTATACCAATGTTAGCTGAGAGACGTTCACTTATGAAGGAAGAATGTAAAAAAATCGGTCTTGAATTTGTAGACGCAACAGCTCCGGACCCGACAAGTGAAGCAGGCGTTACCGGTGCTCAGCAGTTCATACTTGAAGACGTTCCGAAGATGGTTAAGAAATATGGAAAAGATACATCTTTCTTCTCCACAAACTGCTCTATGCAGGTACCTTTAATCAAAGCTGCATTTGATGCAGGCGCAATCTACAGCCAGCCATGCTGTCCTTCTCCATATCATGGATTCCCGTCAGCACTTGGCTTGGAAGTACCTGAAGATATAGTCGGCGGTTTACAGGATGTTATAGATCAAACTACAAAAATTGTCGTTGATGCCGGTTTAAGCGGCCGATTCTCAACTTGGCCTGTACCTGCAGCTATGATGGCTACTATCGCCAGTGCCGATTATGCTGTTAAATGGCTTGACGGTGAGACCGACGGCAAGGTTGATTTGAAGGTTTTAGCTGATTGCATGGGAGATTATGCAGGACTTGAAATCACTTTGAATCCATATGTAGAAGATGGTGTTTCATATGATAACTACCTACTGTTCTTAATGGACTTCTTAACTTATGGAGACCTTCCGAATTAAAAAAAGCTAAAATATTAATGTTGCATCCGAGCAACTGAAGAGTAACTTATAATGAGGGTGTTTTAAAGCTGTTCGGCTTAGGACATCCTCATTAAGTTTGCATACCACGACTCATAAGAGTATATGTGGCAGGAGGGATAAACTTGAGCGATTATTTACTAAGTATAAAAAATGTATCAAAGCAGTTTAATGGAAACCGTGTGCTGAAGGATATCAGTTTAGATATCAAAAAAGGCGAAATTCATGCATTAATAGGTGAAAACGGTGCAGGCAAGTCTACTTTAATGAATATACTCTTCGGTATGTCGGTGATTCATAGTACCGGAGGTTACCAAGGCAGCATTGAGATAGATGGAAGCGAGGTCATGATTGCTTCGCCTCATGAAGCTATGGACCACGGTATAGGCATGGTACATCAAGAGTTTATGCTGATACCCGGCTTTACAATAACAGAAAATATTAAAATAAACAGAGAAATAACCAATCCCAATGTTGTCAGTCGAATTTTCGGAAAGCAATATGAGGGGCTGGATACGAAAAAAATGAACAGTGATGCCAGAAAAGCTCTTGATACAATGGGAATGAGTATAGAAGAATACACCGAGGTTGCCGGGTTGCCGGTGGGGCACATGCAGTTTATTGAGATAGCGCGTGAAATAGACAAGACCGGGATTAAACTTTTGGTTTTTGATGAACCTACTGCTGTTTTAACTGAGTCAGAAACCCAAAATCTGTTGGCAGCAATAGAAAAATTAGCTGCACAAGGAATTGCTATTATATTTATCAGTCATCGTTTGGATGAAGTTATGCAAGTATCTCATAGGTTTACAATACTTCGTGACGGGGAACATGTGATTACCAAGGATACCAAAGACAGTAACGTATATGAGATTGCCGAGTTAATGGTAGGGCGTAAGGTATCAATAGAGCGTTCAGATTTTACTACACGTAAGATTAGCGATGAAATCGCTTTAAGCATAAAAAATTTGGAAGTAAAAATGCCCGGAGAAGAAGTAAAAGGTTTCAATTTAGAGGTAAAAAGGGGAGAAATCGTCGGAATCGGAGGTTTGGCAGGCCAAGGCAAGCTTGGTGTGGCAAACGGAATAATGGGAATATATCCTGCCAGAGGGCAGGTGTTATTTGAAGGAAGCCCTTTAAAACTTAACAATCCTAAGGGTGCAATAAGAGCCGGTTTGGGGTTTCTCAGCGAAGACAGAAAAGGAATTGGACTTCTATTGGACGAGTCCATTGAATTGAATACCGTATTTACCAGAATGCAGACTCATGGGGATTTTCTATACAAATTTGGGTTTTTAGGAATTATGAACTCACAGGCAATACGAAATCATACAAATAAGATGATTGATGATTTGGATATACGTTGCACATCTTCTTTGCAGCATGTAGGAAATTTATCCGGAGGCAACCAACAAAAAGTTTGCATGGCTCGGGCTCTTACTCAAAAACCTAAATTATTGTTGGTTAGCGAACCGACTCGAGGCATTGATGTAGGTGCCAAAAAATTGATTTTGGATTTATTGAAAAAACTCAATGAAGAACAGGGGATGACAATTGTTATGATATCATCTGAACTGGCTGAGTTAAGAAGTATTTGTGATCGAATTGCCATTGTTTGCGATGGTAAAGTAGAGGGTATTTTAGATCCGGATGCTTCAAATGCAGAATTTGGTCTGATGATGTCCGGCACGCGTGCAAAATCCCAAACAGGGGGTGCAATGTAATGTTGGAACGTAGTGTAAAAAGAGAAAAAGCGCCTAATAAAGGACTGATGGCGAAAATAATAAAAACCATTGGGTTGCCTACTCTTATCATTGCGGTATTTTTTATATTGGTCATTATTACGGCGGCTATTTTGAAACAATCTTTACCGATTTTATTCAGTGATATATTGCGTCGTTTCGGTATGAACGGACTTTTAGTTTTGGCCATGGTTCCCGCGATAAAATCCGGTACAGGTCCAAATTTTGCCTTGCCTTTAGGGATTATATGCGGTTTGTTAGCATGGACTATAGGAATTGAAGCAGGATTTATGGGTATTAAGCTTATTCTTGTAGTATCATTTATGGCTATAGTTTTCGCCACTATAACGGGGTATTTTTACGGAAAGCTTTTGAATGCTGTTAAAGGTGCGGAAATGACAATCGCAACTTATACCGGTTTTTCGATAGTTGCACTTATGGCTCTGGTCTGGCTAATGGCTCCTTTTAAAAGTAAGCAAATGGGCTGGATGATGGGCGAGGGACTTCGAGAAACAATAAAACTGGATGGTGTGGAAGCTGCTCAGATCTTTAATAACTTTTTATCTTTTGAAATATTCGATGTTAAGATTCCAACAGGTTTGCTCTTAGTTTTCTTTGCTTTTTGCTTTCTTGTATGGCTATTTTTCAAAACAAAAACCGGCGTTGCAATAGTTGCCGGGGGGAGCAATCCTGAATTTGCTGCTGCATCCGGTATTGATATTGATAAAAACCGTATAATAGCAAATATTCTTTCTACAGTTTTGGGGGCTTTAGGAATAATCCTATATTCCCAAAGTTACGGTTTTTTCCAGCTTTATTCGGGACCTTTGATGATGGCTTTTCCGGCTGTAGCCGGAGTATTAATAGGAGGCGCAACTGCTTCTAAAGCTAATATATCACATGTTATAATCGGTACATTTTTATTTCAGGGATTGTTAACTGCTTCAATGCCGGTGGCAAATCAGCTGTTTGAGGGAACAGATCTTTCTGAAATAATGCGTGTAGTACTGCAAAACGGCATTATTCTATATGCACTTACTCAAGTTAAAGGAGGTGGCAAAGAATGAAGAACGGTAAGAATAGTTTATCCAACAAATTGCCGATATTAGTTGATAATATAGTTCCTATAATTTTTATTGCCTTTACACTGTTGGGTTTTGTTTTGACCACAAGTGTGCCTTTTAATTTCTTTGTTTCAGAACTGTCAAGCAGGTTTTATCGTAATGCTTTTATTGTGTTATCTTTAATTATCCCTGTTATTGCAGGATTAGGACTGAACTTTGGTATAGTAATAGGCGCAATGAGCGGACAGTTGGCAATAATCATAGTGAGATACTTGAGTATTGAATATTTACACCTAAACGGCTCAGTTGAATTGCTTTTATGCTTTGCATTGACACTGCCGATAGCTGCATTTATCGGTTTCTTGACAGGGAAACTATATAACAAGACCCGCGGCCAAGAGATGATAGCGAGTTTGATTGTTGGCTTCTTTGCAAACGGTGTATACCAGTTTATACTTCTTTTCGCTACCGGTGTAATTATACCGGTTCGCTCAAGCCACCCTATGATTAAACCGGATGGCGTTGGTGTGCGTATGACAGTTGATATGGGTGAGTTGCATTATTCTTTGGCAAATATATTGAAAGTACCTTTTATGTGGGCAGTGCTGTTTGTATCTTTAGTACTTTTGGCATTAATTGTTGTTTTTCATTTAATGGATAAGAAGAAACCTAAAAAGAACAATGTTACCGCTTTTTATATTAAGATTGCCATGCTGTTGGCGTTAGTAGGTTATAGCGTTTTCTCCATTGTTACTAAGAGTAAAATTAACCAAGTAAAAGATGTACCTGTGGCAACAGTTTTCTTTATAGGAATGCTCTGTCTCTTTACAGAACTAATCATGAAGACAAAGCTGGGACAAGATTTTAGAAGTGTAGGCCAAAATCAGCATATTGCGGAATCTAACGGAATAAATGTAGATAAAACCAGGATTATTGCAGTTGTAATGTCTACTGTTTTAGCTGCATGGGGCCAGATAATCTATCTGCAGGATATGGGAACACTTAACGTTTACGGTGCACATACACAAATAGGTATGTTTTCCGTGGCAGCACTTTTGGTAGGCGGAGCATCGGTACGAAAAGCAACCGTTTCACAGGCCTTAATAGGTACCTTGCTATTTAATTCCATGTTTATCATGTCACCGGAAATAGGTAAGGCGGCTTTCGGCAACGCCCTTTTAGGTGAGTATTTCAGAACATTTATGGTTTACGGAATAATTGGTATGGCATTAGGCATATATGTATGGAATGCTAACAGAAAAGCCCGCATTACTTTAGATGATATAGAAACTAACTTATAACCCGGTAATCGTCGCTGTAGAAATTTATATTAAACCTATTGTTATGTATGAACAGCAACCTTGATAAAGACAAAAAAAGTAAAAACAGTTGACAAAATTTAATTTCAGTGATACTATAAATAAGTTAGAAAATTTGATTTTAAGTAGAAGTTCCACTTCTCACCTTACGGCAAAGCCAGTAAGGTAAGCAATTATCCATAAGAATTTTGATTATTATGGGCAGGTGGGATTTCACCTGCCTAAATTATTTTTTGGAGGTGATTAATTATAAGTAACAGTAAAGATGTTCAAATTAATGAAGAGATTAGAGACAGAGAGATAAGAGTGATTGATTCTAACGGCGAGCAGCTTGGCATTATGCTTACCAGGCAGGCTCTTGAAATTGCTAATGAAAGGATGCTTGATCTTGTTAAGATAGCACCTCAAGCAAAACCGCCGGTATGCAAAATTATGGATTATGGAAAATTTACTTTTGAGCAAGCTAAAAGAGAAAGAGAAGCTAAAAAAAATCAAAAAGTAATAAACATAAAAGAAATCAGGTTTTCTCCAAAAATTGAAGCACATGATCTTCAAATCAAAGCAAGAAACGCACAAAAGTTTTTAATTGATGGTAATAAAGTAAAAGTAACAATAAGATTCAGAGGCAGAGAAGTAGACCATGTTTCATTTGGTCAAAAGGCCTTAGAACGTTTTTTTGAAATAATAAAAGATTATGGTTCCATCGAAAAACCTGCGAAATTAGAAGGTAGAAATATGTCAATGATTTTATCACCGAAACAACAATAGGAAAAGGGAGGACTATATAATGCCAAAACAGAAAACCCATAGGGCGTCTGCAAAACGTTTTAGCTTTACAAAATCAGGAAAAATTAAAAGAGCAAAAGCTTTTAAGAAACATATTCTGACTAAAAAATCTGCTAAAAGAAAGAGAAGACTTAGAAAAGGCGGGTTTGTAAGCCCTGCCGAAGCAAAAACTATCAGAAAATTAGTACCGTATAAATAAAAAGCATAAGGAGGTAGCTAAAAATGGCAAGAGTAAAACGTGCAGTGAATTCACATAAAAAACGCAGAAAAATATTGAAGCTGGCTAAAGGTTATGTCGGGGCCAGAAGCAAAAAATATAAAATTGCAAATGAATCCGTAATGAGAGCTCTCAGATTTGCATATATCGGAAGAAAACAAAGGAAAAGAGATTTCAGAAAGCTATGGATTACGAGAATAAATGCAGCTGCAAGAAATAACGGTATGTCCTACAGTAAATTTATCAATGGACTTAAGCTTTCCGGAATGGAGATAAACAGGAAAATGCTTGCGGATTTGGCTGTTAACGATGAGTTGGCTTTTTCCAAGCTTGTCAGCATCGCAAAAGAGAGTATAAACGCATAAGTGATTAAAAGACCGAAAGGTCTTTTTTGTTACCGTAAAAGCCTATATTAAACTTATGGTTATGTCTCAACAGTTACCACACGCACATAACTTGCGCCCCGATATGTTTGGATTATATTATTTATACTGTTATTATGCTATCATCATAGTATAATCATAAAAAGGTGATGCGAATGATAAATTTAATCCAAAGCAGTAAAAATAACATCTTCAAATACGCTAAGTCTTTACAAATTAAAAAGTACAGAGATAAATCAAATCAATATTTGATTGAAGGTTTAAAAATTGTAAATGAGGCATTATCTTCTAATGTTAATTTGAGAATGATACTTTTTTCCGCAGAACAATCTGAAAATAATGATATTAAAGATATATTAGCCAAAGTCGAGCCTTTAGACATACAGATATACCGGGTAGATAACAAGATTTTTAAAGATATTGCCGAGACAGAATCATCCCAGGGGATAATTTCTATAGTTGATAAGCCGGTATACAAACTCAATAATGTTTTAGATAAAAAGAATTTGAGAATAATAGTATTGGATGAGGTATCCGACCCCGGTAATTTGGGTACTATAATCAGAACTGCGGATGCCTGTAATTATGACGCTGTATTATTATCAAAAGGCTGTGTAGATGTTTACAACGGCAAAACCGTGAGAGCCGCAATGGGCTCGCTTTTTCATCTGCCGATAATTCAAAACATTGAAATAAAGGAAACTGTTGAACTTTTAAAAAAGAATTTTGTAACAATTTACGGTGCCCACGTCCATAAAGGAGAGGCATGTTATGATATAGACTATGATGGCAGATTTGCCGTTATAATAGGTAATGAATCGACGGGTTTATCAAAAGAATCCTTGGATTCAATAGAAAACATGATAAGAATTCCGATGCCCGGGCATGCAGAGTCGCTGAATGCCTCTGTTGCTGCATCTATCATCATGTATGAAAGCATAAGAAAAGAAAAATGATACCGTTTAAGTGTTGCAGTATGCATAATTAATTGCTTTGGATTATTGATTTTTGATTAAGATTACGTTGTGTAAAGTAGTAAAACTTGCAGTCACTGTTGTATTGAGTTTTTCTCTATGCTATAATTTGTATTATATAAAATATGTACAATTGATGAGGGAGAGAGTAGGCTGACTAAGGGGGTAAAAGAGAAACGGCGTTATAGGCTGAAAACGCTGTTAACCTGCATTTAGCTGAAGTTCACTCCGGAGATTTGGTGCTGAAATACAGTAGGCTCCAACGGTCAAACCGTTAGCAAAGAGTGGTCATATTAGGCAATTAGGGTGGTACCGCGGAAGTCTTCGTCCCTTTATTTTGGGGTTTCGAAGATTTTTTTATTTAATAATCGCGGCAAAACCCCGTCGGTCGAGTTACTAAGTATGATTAGTATATATCAACGGTAGCCATAGGCTGAAAAAATAATGCATGGCAAATTTTTTATAAATACACGGTTGAAAGGAGTTTATATATGAAAGATAAGCTTGAAAAAATAAGAAAAGAATTCTTGAACACCATTAAAAACATAGAAACAATCAAGCAGTTAGAAGAATTAAGAGTTAAATACTCAGGTAAAAAAGGTGAGCTTACACAAGTACTGAGAGAGATGGGCAAACTAAGCGAATCGGAAAGACCGATAATTGGACAGATGGCAAACGAGATAAGAGATGAAATAAACAAAAAAATTGAAAAGAGTTTAACTTTTATTAAGAAAAAAGAGCTGGAGTTAAGGCTAAAAAGCGAACAAATTGACGTAACTATGCCGGGTAGAAGAAGAGAAATAGGGAACAGGCACCCCATAACAAAAGTGTTGGATGAGATATTCCAAATATTCATAGGGATGGGTTTTTCTATAGTTGAAGGCCCGGAGATTGAGACAGTTTATTATAATTTTGATGCCCTAAATCATAGTGAGTTTCACCCCGCCAGGGATAAGCAGGATACCTTTTACATTACTGATGATTTTCTGCTAAGGACTCAAACCTCGCCTAACCAGGTAAGGATAATGGAGAAGCAAAAACCACCCATAAGGGTCATTGTTCCGGGTAAAGTATTCAGGTCCGATCAGATTGATGCTACCCATTCACCCATGTTTCATCAAATAGAGGGGTTAGTTGTTGATAAAGGTATTACCATGGCTAATCTGAAGGGCACATTGGATGTTTTTGCCAAGGCACTGTACGGAGAAAAGACAAAAACTAAGTTCAGGCCTCACAACTTTCCTTTTACTGAGCCCAGCGCAGAAATGGACTGTACATGTTCCGCTTGCGGCGGTAAAGGTTGCAATATATGTAAATATAGCGGGTGGATAGAAATTCTAGGCTCGGGAATGGTGCATCCCAATGTTTTAAAAAACTGCGGTATTGACCCTGAAATATATTCGGGATTTGCTTTTGGCATGGGCTTAGACAGAATTGCCTTGCTTAAATACGACATTTCCGACTTAAGACTTATGTTTGAAAATGATAAAAGATTCTTAATGCAATTTTAAAGGAGGGGTTGTAATGCTTGTACCTATTAAATGGTTAAATGATTATGTAAGTATTGACGCTGATATAAAAGAATATGTGGATGCTATGACCATGTCAGGGTCCAATGTGGAATCGGTTAAGGAAATAGGAGAAAATATTGATAAAATCGTAGTGGGTAAAATTGTTGAAATACTTGAACATCCGGATGCTGAAAAGCTTATCATTACAAAAGTGGACATTGGAAACGAAGTGATTCAAATTGTGACGGGTGCCACCAATGTGAGAGAGGGAGACTTTATACCCGTTGCGTTGCATGGTTCAACTTTACCGGATGGAACAAGAATAAAAAAAGGTAAATTAAGGGGTATTGAATCCAATGGAATGCTCTGTTCTCCCGAAGAATTGGAATTGGATGCGGAGCAGCTTCCCGAGGGTACCGATATGGCCGGGGGAATATATATATTGGAAAAGGAATACCCTCCGGGTCTTGATATTAAAAAGGTGTTGGGACTGGATGATAAGATAGTAGAGTTTGAAATAACAAATAACAGGCCTGATTGCTTAAGCATATTGGGAATTGCCAGAGAAACGGCAGCAACTTTTGGCAAAAGGCTTAAATATCCTGATATACTAAAACCAACCGATTCAAAGGATGTAGAAAATTACTTAAGTGTAGATATAAAAAATTCAGGTTTATGCCCTCGTTTCGCCGTAAGAATAGTCAAAGATATAACTATCAAGAGCTCTCCTTCATGGATGCAGGACAGATTGATTAAATCGGGTGTGAGGCCGATAAACAATATTGTTGATATAACAAATTATGTTATGCTGGAACTTGGTCAGCCTATGCATGCCTATGATCTGAGCAAATTAAAAGGCAAAAAGATAATAGTCAGGAATGCTGAAAAAGGTGAAATACTCACCACTTTAGATGAAAAAGACAGGAACTTAGATGAATCGGTATTGGTTATCGCAGATGAAGAAAGAGCTATAGGAATTGCAGGAATTATGGGCGGCTTCGATAGTGAAATTGATGAGAACACAAAAGAAATTGCATTGGAATGTGCTAATTTTGCCCCGGTCAGTGTCAGAATGTCATCAAAGGGTTTAGGGCTGAGAACCGAAGCATCCTCAAGATTTGAAAAAGGGTTGGATTTGGAATTGATAACTCTGGCAATAAACAGGGCTTGCTATCTTATGAATGAATTGGGTGCGGGAGAGGTGGTTGACGGCATCATAGATATCTATCCGAAAATTAAAGAAAAAAGAGTCATTGAATTTAAACCGGAAAGAGCGAAATGGCTTTTGGGGGTAGATGTATCTGCCATTGA
>CAYXAT010000005.1:0-23814 GCA_964462065.1 uncultured Clostridiaceae bacterium
AACTTTTAACAGATAATAAATTAAATTATTCTAACGGTGAAGAGGAAAGGAGAGGCTTATGATGGCAAAAGTTCTAATCTATCATAAAATTGAAGAAAGACATATGGATTATTTAAAAAATGAGTTTGGAGATTTCAATTTTATCACATCAACGGATAGAGAAGAAATGGAAAAGGAAATTGAGGATTCAGATATACTGATAACATTTAAACTGGATAAAGAAACCTTAGATAAAGCAAAAAGAATTAAGTGGGTTCAAGCATTAAGTGCAGGAATTGAAACATATCCTTTAGAAGAAATCAAAAAAAGAGGCATTATTCTTACTAACGGAAGGGGAATTCATAAAATACATATGGCGGAATATGCTATATGTATAATGATAATGCTTGCCAGGAATATGCATACGATGATGAGAAATAAAAATGATGGAAAATGGGAAAGAAAAATCAGCCAGGGCGAGATATACGGTGCCACATTGGGTATAATTGGCCTCGGAAGTATCGGTATGGAAATAGCCAAAAAGTCAAAATTTATGGGAATGAAAGTTTTGGGTGTTAAAAGAGACTTAATAGAATCTGAATACGTTGACAAAGTATACCCTCCGGAGGAAATGGCTGAAGTTTTTAAAGAAAGCGATTATATAATAAACCTTCTTCCCAGCGTGAAAAGCACTTCGGAGCTTATTGACAAAAAATACTTTGAAGTGATGAAAAAAGATGCTTGCTTCATAAATATGGGCAGAGGTAGCACGGTAAATGAGGATGATATGGCGGATGCATTAAAGAATGGCAGAATAAAAGCCATGGCTTCGGATGTTTTTAAAACAGAGCCGTTGCCGGAAGACAGTCCCTTATGGGAAATAGATGATATGATAATAACACCCCATATTTGCGGTGAATCGAATAAGTATTTTGATAGGGCAATTCATATAATAGAAAACAATATAAAAGCTTTTAAAGGCGAAGGGAAATATATAAATTTAGTGAACTTCGAAAAAGGATATTAAAGTTAGAAAAACAGCTATAAACATTTTTAAATAAAAATTACCTTGTGTGTTTACATTGATTTTTAAGTGATATTTGATTATACTATATACAGAAAGAGCCTGAAATGTTTGTCAGCTCAATAACCTTAACCTACAGATAGTATACGGGAGTTTATGTATGCATATGGATGTCGTGCCGGACAGGTGGATTGAATTATGTGTCAGGACACCCACCTGCGTGAGTGCAGGTGTAAGGTTATAGCGGACGGCATTTTGGGTTATTTTTATTTGTTTGAACAAGACTCTAAAAACTTATCTAATACTATATCGCAATCAGCGATTACCGAACAAACACAATCAATTCTGACAAATTTAAACTTATCGTTATAACGTATCAGTATAAGTGAACCCATCACTCCAACCAAGGAGATGTCCTCCAATATACAATCTTCGTATGTATTTAAAATAAGAGTAATTTTATGATTTTCAATTTTCGAGATCAGAAATAGAAGGTCGCATATGTTATCAGGAAAATTTTCAACTTTTATATCTTTCTTAGAGGATTGATTCATTTTTCCACCTCCAAAATTCAGATTTTGTTCTTTATACTATAATATTTTCCAGTATATAAAATGAAACTTGGCAGCCTAAAAGATGGCCGTAGACTTTGTTGACTAATGTCGAGTTAAAAAGTATAATAAATTGATAATAATTATCAATAACGATAAACGGAGGGCAAAATGCCTAATAATAACATATTACTTGCTTTTTTATTAACAATTATTGCGGGGCTATCGACAGGTATTGGAGGCTTACTGGTTTTACTTTTTAGGCGTACCAGTGCCAAACTTATTTCATTAGCACTCGGTTTTTCTGCCGGAGTTATGATTTATGTTTCTTTTGTTGAGATACTGGCCGAGGCTAAGACATATTTGGTAGACAGTTTGGGTTACATAACAGGGCAATGGGCAACCATATTTTCATTTTTTACAGGCATGGCGATTATAGCAATAATAGATAAAATGGTACCCGAGCCGCAAAACCCTCATGAATCAATTAGAATTGAGGAGGCGCAATATTGCGCAGATAAAAATAACGGCCTTATGAAAACAGGTATTATGACGGCGGCGGCAATAGCCATACATAATTTCCCCGAAGGTATTGCAACTTTTATATCCGGAATAAACAGCCCTTCAATGGGAATTGCAATAGCGTTGGCTATTGCAATCCATAATATACCTGAAGGTATTGCTGTTTCTGTGCCGGTTTATTGTGCTACCGGTAGCAGAATAAAAGCTTTTAAAATTTCCTTATTATCCGGTTTATCTGAACCTTTTGGGGCTTTGGTTGCCTTTTTGATATTAATGCCTTTTATGAATGATATTATTTTTGGAGTTATATATGCGGCTGTTGCAGGTATCATGGTATTCATTTCTTTTGATGAATTACTACCCTCGGCAAGAGAATATGGGGAACACCATTTATCTATATTAGGCCTTATAATTGGTATGTTCATGATGGCTATAAGTTTAATATTTGTTTAGCTGCCGATTATTCTAAATCCTTCGGGAAGTGGGTCTTTCGGGTCCAACACCAATTGGTTAAAACCTACGATTTGAGCTGTACCTGAAACTTCGGTAATTATAGCATCAAATTTACCTTCCCTTGTTTCTTTTAAAATTCTTCCTTCAAAAGGCGTGTCTATAATACTGTAATTAATCAAAACATCGTCTTTTCCCATTTCTCCTTTATGGTAATGGAGTGCAAGCCTGCCGCCTGTGCCCGTGCCGGTTGGAGATCGGTCTACTTGCCCTTCAGCAAAAATACAGATGTTTTTTGTAATCAGTTTGTCAACTTTTCTCATGGGTTTTTCAAACAATATTGTTCCGTATAACCAGTTTATACCGGAAGAGGGATGAGTGAATTCCATCATTGACATAACTTTATTTTTGATTTCCATACCTATATTTACTAACTTTTCTGTATTTTCGGGTTCCACCGAAAGCCCAACCTTTTTTACGTCCAGGTAGGCATAAAAGGCACCGCAGTATGCTACATCAACATCAATATCTCCGATTCCGTCAACTTTAACAGAAATATTTTCTTCATATACAAAGCAAGGCACATTTTGAAACCTAACTTTTTCAACTTCACCGTTTTTTACATCCGCATAGGCAGTGACCCTTCCGGCAGGTGTATCAATTTTTACGATATTCACGCCTTCCAAAGCAGGCATCATGCCAGTTTCAATGACCACTTTAGTAACTCCGATTATTCCGTGGCCGCACATGGAACTTAAGCCTTCATTATGTGTAAATAATACGCCGAAATCTCCGTCATCCGTTACCGCAGGAACTAAAATACATCCATACATACCGCTGTGTCCCCTGGGTTCAAGCATCATCATTTTTCTTAGATCATCATAGTTTTCCAGCATATAATCTCTTTTTTCTAAAATTGTTTTACCATGAATCGGAGGCAAACCGGAAGTGATAACCCGTAGCGGCTCACCCGCCGTGTGGGCATCAATACAGTTTATGTAATGTTTAAACCTCATCATCTTAACAACCCCTTTGCATTTATTTTAAGAATTATATTCCAATTAAAAAACACTCTACTAATTAATCGAATTCTAAGTATTATTAAAAGATATACTCGTACCCCGATTTTTTTATTAAAGCTTTTTTATAAATCTCACTGGCTGTAACAAGATCTTGAACTGCTATTCCCACAGTTTTAAACAGAGTAATTTCATCTTTTGATTCACGGCCCTTCACCTTTCCTACAAGGACTTGGCCTAATTCCCCGTTAATTTTTTCTTTATTGATGTTGTCTTTCTTTAAAGGTATTATAAAATCGCCGGCTTCAGCCAACACGGCATCCAATGAATCAAAGAAAATTTTGTCTGCTCTATTAATAATTTCTTCATCCAATTCTTGCATATCAGGCATAAAGGAGCCAACCCCGTTTACATGGGCCCCCGGTTTTACCTTTTTTCCGTCAAAGACAGGCTTTTTAGATGTAGTTACCGCAGTGATTATATCCGCTCCGGTAATTGCTTCATCAGATGATTCTACGGATATAAGATGTGTTGTAGATAAACCAAGGTCATCTTTAGCCAGTTCAATAAATGCTTCGGCCTTGCTACGATTTCTGCTATAGATACGTACCTCGTCAAGCTCCCTAACGGTCAACATTGCTTCCAGCTGTGTAAGTGCCTGACCTCCCGTACCTATTAAAGCACCGATTTTTGCATCATTTCGCGCCAATACATCCGTTGCAGCTCCGGCTGCAGCTCCGGTACGCAGTCGGGTAAGGTAAGTCCCATCCAAGACACAACAAACCTCTCCTGTCGTACTGTTGATAAGCACCATGGTTGCAGGCACGGAAGGTAACCCTTTTTCAGGGTTCCCGGGAAAAACCGAAACTATTTTAATTCCGGACACATTCATAGACTCAATATAGCCCGGCATAAACAAAGTTGTTCCTTTATATTTGGGTATAGAAATATTAGTTCTTAAAGGGACAACGCTTTCTCCGGCTGAAAATGTGCGAAAGGCTTTCTTACAGGACTCAACAGCTTCTCTCATAGAGAAAATATTTTTCATATCTTTCCCGTTAAGCAGTAACATTTTTGAACCCTCCTTTTCTTTAACTGTTGTATTAAACATAACCTTTTTTTGATTGCTTTGTCAATGAACAAGCGTTGACCCAACCTTTGTTAAACATTATAATTAAAGGCGTATAAACAAAGGCTATCTAAGAATGAGATTTACTTTAGTTTAAAGGAAAGGACGATAATAATTGGACTTATTGGAAAAAACATTATCGGGTATAAAACCGGCTTTTAAAGAAAGCCAGGAATCTGCACAAAAAAGACTGGACAGCCTGGTAAAACCTTTAGGCAGTTTAGGAAAACTTGAGGAGATAGCGGTTAAACTTTCGGGTATTACCGGTTCTTTAAAAAACTCTATGAATAAAAAGTGTATTATTGTTATGTCTTCTGATAACGGTGTTGTTGAAGAGGGTATAAGCAGCTGTCCCCAAGAAGTGACGGCATCTCAAACCATTAATTTTTTAAAAGGTATAGCCGGCATAAGTGTATTGGCAAAACACGCCGGTGCTGATTTAAGGGTGATTGATATAGGTGTGAATGCTGATATTGCCTACCCGGGTCTGATAAATAAAAAAATAAACAGAGGTACTCGTAATATGGCGAAGGGCCCTGCTATGAGCTATGAGGAGGCTATTAAATCTATAGAAACAGGGATAGAAATCGTAGCCCGACTTGCTGAAGAAGGCTATACCCTTCTGGGAACCGGAGAAATGGGAATAGGTAATACCGGTACAAGCAGTGCTTTATTCATGGCACTTACAGGCTATGATGCCGACGAGTCTGTAGGTAAAGGTGCAGGTCTTACGGCAGAAGGCTTCACGAGAAAAAAAGAGATTATTAAAAAAGCAATAGAAACAAACAAACCGGATAAGAATAATCCCATTGACGTGCTTTCAAAGGTTGGCGGTTTTGATATAGGTGGTATGGCAGGATGCTTTATCGGCGCCGCTTATTATAGGATACCGATATTGATTGACGGCTTTATATCGGCTGCGTCAGCATTGCTGGCATACAGGCTGAACCCGCTGATAGCGGACTTTGTATTTCCGTCTCACTATTCCGCTGAACCCGGATTTAAGGGGATTATGAAAGAACTGGAGTTATCGCCTTTTTTGAATCTTGATATGAGACTTGGTGAAGGAACCGGAGCAGCTCTGTCCTTTAATATAATGGAAGCGGCAAATGCCATTGCTGTTAATATGGCCACTTTTGAGGAAGCCTCCATAGCTGATGGTTTTTTGGTAGATATAAGGTAGGTGTATTATGGGTAAATGTATTTTAATAACGGGCGGCGCCAGAAGCGGTAAGAGTTCTTTTTCTGAAAACATGGCTATATCTTATGGGGAAAATATTTTATATATTGCAACGGCTATCCCTTTTGATAAAGAAATGGAAGACAGGATAAAAAAACACCGGGAAAAAAGAAGTAATAATTGGACAACTGTAGAAGCCTTCACAGATATAGATGGAATAATAAAATGCAAAGGAAATAAATTTGATTGTATTATTTTAGATTGCATAACAGTTATGTTGACAAACCAGATGCTGGAGTTATTTAACTACAATATAGAAACATTGAGCATTGAGGATTATAATAAAGCCGAAAAGATTCTTATCGGAAAAATAAATGATATGTTAGAGGCAATCGCCCTATCTGAAACAACAACAATATTGGTTACAAATGAAGTCGGTTGGGGTATAGTGCCTGAAAATCTAATATCAAGAGCTTTCAGGGATATTTATGGAAGGGTTAATCAGCTTATAGGAAAAAGAGCCGATGAAGTGTATCTTACTGTATGCGGCATACCTATGAAGATTAAGGGATAGATATGAAATATTTTATTTTGATGGTTCGTTTTTTCACAAGGATACCAATAAAAACAACAGACTCATCTAAAGATATGAATTTTTCTAAAGGATTGCCATACTTTTCTTTGGTTGGTCTTATCATCGGGATATTTAATCTTCTAATATTTTATATTTTTTCTTTTTTGGGGGTGAGTCTTCTTTCAGCGGTTTTTTGGCTTTTGGCAAATACATTCATAACCGGTGCTTTGCATATTGACGGTCTGGCAGACACTTGTGACGGCTTATTGTCCTATAAAGATAAGGAAGCTATGTTAGAGATAATGAAGGACAGCAGGATAGGGACAAATGGTGTTATAGCAATATTTATGGACTTTTTACTTAGGCTTTCAATTATATTGTCTTTATCGGGGGGGTCTGTACCCTATGTTATTTTAGTCAGTCCCATTTTAGGTAAAACGGTTTTAATGCTTCTGATATGGTTTACGCCCTATGCACGTAAAAATGGAGGTATTGGAGGAATGTTTTATGAAGACATATCGAGAATATCCGTATTTTTGGGGGCATTATCCGGGGTATTTATGATAATACTGCTTTCTTCTTCGAATGCATGTATAGTTTTAATATTATGCTTTGTTACCATGTTTCTTTACAGAAAGTTTATAATTAATAAAATAGGCGGAATGACCGGAGATACTCTGGGCGCAGCTAATGAGTTGGCGGAAATTGCTTTTATGCTTTATATTTTGATTTTTGAAAGGTTAGGATTTATATGAAGTCATTACTTTATTTGATTAGGCACGGAGAAACGAGCATGAATAGAGCAGGTGTCTTCTTAGGCAGTACAGACAGCGCACTGAATGAACTGGGAATTAGCCAGGCCGTCGAGTTGGCAAAGGCTTTTAGATATATTGAGTTGGATGTAATATTGAGTAGCCCGCTAAAAAGGGCTATAAATACTGCGTTGCATATAGCGGCGGAAAAGGACATTGATATTAGGCAAGACGATAATTTAAAGGAAATAAATTTTGGTATTTGGGAAGGGATGCAATACAAGGAGATAATTAAATTGAATCCAAAAGAATGGGAGGAGAGAGGAGAAAACTGGCTTGACTTTTCTCCAAAAGGCGGCGAAAGTTTTCAATATTTTTATAACAGAGTATCAGATACAATCGATAGTATATTAGATAAATATAAAGGCAGAAAAATAGCCGTGATATCCCATGACGGTGTTATGAAAGCAATAGCATCAAAACTGTTGAATATGGGGCAGGAAGGTTTCTGGAACTTTTATTTTGAACACGGGAAATACAGTTTATTTGAGATCTATGAAAATCATTGCACGGTCAAAAAAATAAATGTATAGCAAGATACATAAAATGAATATAAATGCTCAGATTTTTTAAAAGACATATTTAAAGCAATTTACTATGTTATAATTAATATGTAAGTAAGAATAACACAATTTTTAGGGAGGTAAATATTGTGATAAACTTTCACGAGTTTTCGGATTTAAAAAGTATTAAGTGTAAAAAACTGCATTACATTTTAAATCCGGAGGAATTAGAAAATATTTCTTTAGAAAAGGAAGGAGGTATACTTGCTTCAAATGGTGCTTTAACTATCTATACGGGAAAATATACGGGCAGATCCCCCAAAGATAGATTCGTGGTTTATGAAAAAACGGTACATAACACTGTTAATTGGAATGAGAACAATGTACCAATAAGTGAAGATGATTTCGAAAAACTCTATAAAAAGGCTTTAGATTATGTTGAAGATAAAGAATTGTATGTCTTTGACGGTTACGTCGGTTCGGATAAAAAGTATCGGTTACCCATCAGGGTAATCAATGAACTCGCATCTCAAAATATGTTTGCCTATCAAATGCTTTTAAAGGGAACAAAAGATGAATTACAGAACTTCGAACCGGGATTTACGGTAATTACTTTACCGTTTTTATTTGCCGTGCCCGAGGATGACGGAACAAATTCGGAAGCTTTTATTGTTATAAATTTTGAGAAGAAGATTGTCCTGATAGGTGCTTCCATGTATTGCGGAGAAATAAAAAAAGCAATATTTACGGTAATGAATTATCTGCTTCCGTTTAAGGATGTTTTACCGATGCATTGTTCTGCTAACATGGGCAAAAAGGGTGACGTGGCACTGTTCTTTGGTCTTTCCGGTACAGGTAAAACAACGCTATCGGCTGATCAAGACAGATTGCTCATTGGCGATGATGAACATGGTTGGACTGAGAAAGGCGTATTTAATTTTGAAGGCGGATGCTATGCGAAATGTATAAATTTATCAAAAGAGCATGAGCCTCAGATTTGGAGTGCTATTAGAAAAGGGGCTCTTCTGGAAAATGTGGTTTTGGATGAAAACACGATGGAGCCTGATTATGATGATAGTAAATATACAGAGAATACCAGAGCTGCTTTCCCTGTAACCTATATAGATAATGCTATAGAAAGCGGTTTAGGCCAGATACCTAAAACAATAATTTTTTTAACCGCTGATGCTACCGGAGTATTGCCTCCTATTTCCAAACTGACAAAAGAACAAGCCATGTACCATTTCATGTCCGGATATACCAGCAAATTGGCGGGCACGGAAAGAGGTATAGTTGATCCCAAAGCAACTTTTTCAACTTGCTTTGGAGCACCTTTCATGTTATTGCACCCACAGGTTTATGCAAAACTATTAGGCGAAAAAATTGATAAATATGATGTTAAAGTATTTTTGGTTAATACGGGTTGGACGGGGGGTCCATACGGTGTAGGAAACAGAATGAAGCTAAAATATACAAGGGCGATGGTAAGAGCCGCAATGAACGGGGAACTGGAAAATGTAAAATATACCAAGGATCCAATTTTTAAATTAGCAATACCTCAAAGCTGCCCTAATGTGCCGGATGCGGTATTGAATCCATCTAATACCTGGGATAATATAGATGAATATTATAAAACTGCAAATAGGCTTGCAGAGGATTTTATAGAAAATTTTAAACAATTTGATAACGTGTCTGAAGACATTTTAAACGCAAGCCCGGTTAAATCAGTATAAAAGATTATAAGTGAAATCAAGGCATGTATATAATTTGATACATGCCTTGATTTTATTTTATAGGCTCAAAAACTTTTTTGCTTTTATAGGATTAACGATTTTTAATAGCAAGAGAAAGAAAGAATATACCGCCAAGCCTGCAATATATGAAAATATCATGTTATATCGAGTCGAGCTGTATAAGGTTAAGTAATTATTTAAAGATTTTATAGAGACAAGCATTAAAAGAGAACAAAAAAGCGGTTTTAATATAACTCTATTAAAATCAAGACTTATATTTAAATTTTTTTTCAGAATGCGTAAACCTTTTATCACTACAAAAGAAGAGCTCACGGCAAAACCTATTACATATGCATATATGTTTAGCCTCGGTATTGGCATCAATAAGAGAATGGAAAGGGTCATGATTAAAATATTTGCCAAGGTGCATTGGAGTACTTTGCTTTGAAAGCCGGCACCATTTAATATTGCCATTATTATAAATAGCCAATATTCAAGTATGCAGGGGAATGCAGACCAAAACAATAATGTACCGGCTTCGGGGCAATTATAAAGAACACGGCAAAGTTCAACAGGGTAAGTCAGAAATATTATTGATGAAGCAAACCCTACAACAGATGCGATAGTCAATGACTCATTACACTTCTTACTAAGTTCATTTTGATTTTTTGAAGCATAGGAATAAGCTATGGCAGGGACTAAGGTTGTTGATAAAGAAGCTATTATAATCATCGGGTAATAAAGAAGAGGAATTACCATTCCTGTTAACTCGCCATATAAAGATAAAGCTTCCGGCTTTGTGAATCCGGATTCAATCAGTTTTGAAGGTATGAGTGCAGCATCAATCATATCCAATATGCTTTCAATATTGCCCCCAATAGATAAGGGGATAAGAGGAACCAGGATACTTTTCATTATAAATACGGTCTTATACCTTTTGGGTTCAGTCTTTTTATACATATTTTTATATTTATAAAAAGAAAATAGAAGAATCAAGCTTAAAATTTCACCACACACCATGGCAAGCATTGCGCCAACACACACATATTCGATACCAAAATCTATGAAGTATCGTGTAGCAAATATCAAAAAAACCAATCTTACCGCTTTTTCGCCTATGTCTATAACTGACGGAATACTTACCTGTTCCATTCCGTAAAAGTAACCCTTAAAAACAGCAGATAAGGCGATAAAAACAATGGCAGGCGTAAAGACCATAATGGGGTAAGCGGTTCTGGAGTCTTTTAATATGTAATGGGCTAAGGAATTAGCATTAAATACAATAAAAAATGATAAAACAGTGCTCCATAAACCTGATATTGTTAATGCAACTTTTACAATCTTGCAGATAATCGTGTAGTTATTTTTAACTCTGTTTTCCGCAACTAATTTTGAAATTGTTGTGATCAGACCACTGGCAACCATCGTTATAAAAAAATAATAAAGAGGGAGTACTAATTGATAAATCCCGATGCCTTCAGTGCCGACTGATTTTGTAAGAAATATTCTGTATATGAATGCGATAGTACCTGTAATGAGGTTAGTTAAAGAAAGTATAAAAGCTCCCTTTAAATATGTGTTTTTTTTCATTCTGATAAGCCCCTCCAAAATATTCATAGTATATAATATTTAAAACTTTAGGAAAATATTAAGAAGTGAAGAAGGTTTGCAAGGTTTTTATGAATATTTTTACGAAAATATCTGAAAAATAATTTATTGACATGGATAATTGCATATGTTATCTTATTCAAAGAACCTTTAATATAGTCCTGCGAGGCTAAAAGGTAAATTTTATAAGAACTTTTATAACCTTTTAGCTTTCGTGCTGAAAGGTTTTCTAACACCTTTAAACTAGTCCGAGAGACTAAAAAGGAGGAAAATTTATGAGTTTAGAAGGAAGACATTTAATTGACCCCGGTGACTTTACATTGGATGAGTTGGATGAAGTATTCTCTCTGGCAGAGAGAATAATAGAAAAACCGGAGTCTCACAGTTCACTTTGCCAAGGTAAAATATTAGGAACACTATTTTATGAGCCAAGCACGAGAACCCGCTTAAGTTTTGAATCTGCAATGCTTAGGATGGGTGGCAGGGTACTTGGCTTTTCTGATGCCACCCACAGTTCCGTCGCAAAGGGTGAGAGCATTGCCGATACCATTAGAGTTCTGGCATCATATGCCGATATTGTAGTTATGAGGCATCCAAAGGAGGGAGCTCCCAGGCTAGCTTCTCAGTATTCCAATATACCTATTATAAACGGCGGCGACGGTGGTCACCAGCATCCTACTCAGACTCTGGCTGATTTGCTAACTATCAGAGAGTTAAAAGGTGGAATAAGTGGCAATAACGTTGCATTTTGCGGTGACTTAAAATTCGGAAGAACAGTTCACTCTCTTATAAAAACTCTTTCCAGGTATCCGGATAATAAGTTTATACTCATATCACCGGAAGAATTAAGATTGCCCGAGTACTTAAAGAATTTGCTTAAAAACTGCGGGAATGCTGAAATTTATGAGACAGAAAATTTGGAATCCGTTGTAGATGAGATAGATATTTTATATATGACAAGGATTCAAAAAGAAAGGTTTTTTAACGAGGCTGATTATGTAAGGCTAAAAGACAGTTATATACTGACAAAGAATAAGCTTACGAATTCCAAAAACAGTATGATTGTAATGCATCCTCTTCCAAGAGTAAATGAAATAAGTTATGACTTGGATGAGGACGAAAGAGCTGTTTATTTTAAACAAGCCAAGTTCGGTATTTATGCAAGGATGGCGCTTATGGCCTTGCAGTTGGGGGTGATATAATGCTTAAAGTTGATAGCATACATTATGGAATAGTAATAGACCATATAACTCCCGGTAAGGGTAAAAAAATATTTGATAAACTTAATTTGGGAGAAGTAAGCTTTCCGGTAGTTCTTTTAAGAAATGTCAGCAGCAGTAAGTTGGGTAAAAAAGATATCATAAAAATAGAAAATAAAATTGATGTGGATATGACCATGTTAGGGCTTATTGATCCAAATATAACTATAAATTTCGTAGAAGACGATGAGATAGTGAAAAAAATGAAGGTGGAAATTCCTCATGTGGTGCAAGGTCTTTTTAAATGTAAGAACCCGCGCTGCATAAGCAATTCGGAAGAAAATGTTAAGCCCTTGTTCAGACTGATAAGATCAAACGGTACCATAGAGTATTGCTGTGAATATTGCGAAGAATGGACAACGTATTCCCTTTAATAAATGACTTTTGAATTTTTATACATTTTATAGAGAATTGTGGTATAATCAAATAAAAAGGGGTGGTTATATGAAATTCTTTGAGTTCAGTGTAGGAATGACTAAGACCATTCAAAAAATTGTGACTGAAGAAGATACTGCCCACTACTACGGAAGCGGTGCTCTTGAAGACCTACTTGCAACGCCGACTTTGACTGCCTATATGATTGAAGCGTCTGTTAATCTTATTGATACCCTTTTACCTGAAGGCTATATCTCAATAGGCAGAAGATTAAGCATTGAACATTTAATGCCGACAGTAAAAGGAATGACTGTCACAGTAGAAAGTAAAATACAAAGCATTGAAGGCAACAAGATCAACATAGATATTGCGGCTTATGATGAATTAGGTGTAATCGGCAGAGGACAACATGAAAGATATATAGTAAAGCATGATATTTTAATGGAGAAGGTTTCCAAACGATGTGGACTTTTAAATCCGACGCCATAAACTTGAACAAAAAAGTGATATCAAAATTATAATTTAAATCAGCTGTATTGTCATGTCAAGATGCTGACGCACAAGAGTTTTGACGAATATTGGTGAAAATTTAAAGAAAATGTTTTTGAAAAGTTTTATAAAAAGTATTCCTTTTTTTGAAATTTTATATTATAATAGTTAAATAATAAGTAAATATTTACTCATGCTTTCGCTGAATTTCCATTATGGAGAACGGGGGAACCAACTATTGGGGTGAATCTCACTACAGTGAGTAGGGCTATACTCTTTCAGCCCGAATCCGTCAGCTAACCTCGTAAGCGTGGGAAGAGGAGGTTTGGGTGTATAAGGTAATACACTTGTTATAGTGTGAAAACCTTTGGCCGTGGAAATCTCCACGGCTATTTTTATAATAGCTCGTGCCTCCCACAGTAAATAGTTTAATAAAGCAAAGAAGGAGGTATTTTGGCTATGGTAATAGCAGATAAACCAAATGTGGAACTTAACTCGTTTTTACTTAGGAAACTCTTAAGAGTCAGAAAAGCTAAGGCGTCGGACGTGCATCAGGTATACAATATTGCCAGTTCAGTAGGTTCCTCCACGAAGATACCCGAACAAGGCTTTTTGATAGACGACTACGGCTCAAATCCAAAATTCTATAAAAAGAAGTTATTAAACGCAATTACTAATCTTAATCATTTTTACGTTGCCGAATATGAAAGAATCTACGGATTTATGATGGCTTATACCAAAGAAGAGTGGCTTAAGGATAATCCAAACTGGATTGAAGATGTTTATTGGAGCCCCGACTTTGATAAATCTAAACTGGATAATTTTATTGTGGTCGATAAAACAGCTGTCCAGGCAGGATTGACGGGCCAGGGTATAGGAAGCATAATTTATAAACGCTTGTTAGAAGATTTAAGGGCAAAAGGGATAGAAAATATTTTCGCGGAAACTATAATCAGTCCGTTGCCAAACTTTGCTTCTTTGCAATTTAGGAAAAAGCAAAGATATGTTTTAGCCGGCATGAGATACGAAGATTATAATAATACTTTATTTACGGATTTAGTTTATTATAAAAATGTAAATTAAAAAGATTAGTAAAAGCACCCATAATGGGTGCTTTTATAATTATATTATTCCTTATTACTGACCGATCATATTTTTTTGGTATTCCTCGACCATCTTCCTAACCATGTTACCACCGACTGTTCCGGCTTCTCTTGATGTCAAGTCACCATTGTAACCTTCTTTTAGATTAACATTGAATTCATTTGCTACTTCGAATTTCATTTTATCAAGAGCTGCCATTGCTTGAGGTACTACACTTCTTTTAGTATTTGTTGGCACTGAATATCACCTCCTGCTATTATATTTTACAATTTAAATAAAAATATTAGTGTTACATATTTCATAAAATGTCTTTAAATTTTTTGAAGTGATAATTTTAATAGAATTTGGAAATTTTGTAACTGCAAAGTATTGAATCATTTTTTATAAAAAAATGTTCTTCTCTTATAATTGACAATTTTAAAAAATAAATTCTAAAGAAAAATATTGCCACATTTTTCAATTTGTTATATTGACATTGGACAGGAAAATAGATAATATGTATATAGGTCAAAGATGGTCAAAGTCAAAGGAGGCAAATTTATGGATATGAATAAACTTACAGCCAAAGCACAGGAGGCAGTTGTTGAAGCGCAAAATACTGCTTTGAAGTTAAATCATCAGACTATAGAGGCAGAACATTTACACTTGAGCCTTATTATGCAGAAAGACGGTTTAATTTCCAAAATCTTTTCGAAAATGAATATTCCGTTTGATTATTATTACAAAGACTTGAATGTGGAATTGGAGAAAATTCCAAAGGTTTATGGTAACAGTGCAGAGATTTATGCAACAAGGAGATTTGAAAATATTTTTATAAAAGCGGAGGATGAAGCCAAAAATTTCAAGGACGATTATATCGGTGTTGAACATATATATATCGCGTTGATTGATGAAAACAATACTCCTTCATCAAGAATCATTAAAAAATTTGGTATTGATAAAAATAAATTTTTAAAGGCTTTGTCTTTAATCAGAAGTAACCAAAGAATTACAACTCAAAACCCCGAGGAAAGTTATGAGGCGTTGGAAAGGTTTGGCAGGGACTTGGTGGAAGCAGCTAAAAAAGAGAAATTGGATCCTGTCATAGGGAGAGATTCGGAAATTCGTCGTATTGTAAGAATACTTTCAAGAAGAACTAAGAATAATCCCATATTAATTGGAGAGCCCGGAGTCGGGAAAACTGCGGTTGTTGAAGGCTTGGCTCAAAGAATAATGAAGGGTGATGTACCTGAGGGCTTAAAAGACAAGACCATCTATTCTTTAGATATGGGATCTTTAATCGCCGGCGCAAAATATAGAGGAGAATTCGAAGAGCGCTTAAAAGCAGTTTTGAAAGAGATTGAGAGCTCTGACGGAAGAATAATTCTTTTTATTGATGAGATACACAACATTGTCGGCGCCGGCAAAGCTGAAGGCTCAATGGATGCAGGAAATTTGTTGAAGCCTATGCTCGCTAGGGGCGAATTACATTGTATCGGTGCAACAACCATAGATGAGTACAGAAAATACATTGAAAAAGATGCTGCGTTGGAGCGAAGATTTCAGCCCGTTTTGGTTGATATGCCATCCGTCGAGGATACAATATCAATTTTAAGAGGTTTAAAGGAAAAGTTTGAAATACATCACGGGGTAAGAATACAAGATAATGCTCTAATATCGGCAGCAGTATTGTCTGACAGATATATAAGCGATAGGTTCCTGCCTGATAAAGCAATTGATTTAATAGACGAGGCTGCTGCAATGCTTAGAACAGATATAGACAGTATGCCTTCGGAACTTGATGAAATAACACGTAAGATAATGCAATTGGAGATAGAAAAAGAAGCTTTGAAAAAAGAGACTGATAAGCTATCTGTAAGCAGACTGGAAGTTTTAAAAAAGGAGCTCACCGAGCTTAAAAGCCAAAAAGATGTAATGTATGCACAGTGGGAAATAGAAAAGGATGGTATAAAAAATATTAGAGAAATAAAAAAAGATATAGAAAAAGTCAAAGGGCAAATATCAAAAGCCGAACTCGAGTATGACCTGAATAAGGTTGCTGAATTAAGATACGGAAAGTTAGCTGAATTGGATAAAAAATTAAATGAAGAAAAAATAAAATTAGAAGAGATACAAAAAGAAAAACATTTGCTAAAAGAGGAAGTTACAGAAGAAGAAATAGCAGAGATTATATCTAAATGGACCGGAATACCGGTTACCAGGTTGGTAGAAAATGAAAAGGAAAAGCTTTTGCGTCTGGACGAAATATTGCATAATAGAGTTATAGGCCAGGATGAGGCTGTAACCGCAGTAACAAATGCGGTAATAAGGGCAAGAAGCGGACTTAAGGACCCTAAAAGACCTATAGGTTCATTTATATTTTTGGGACCTACAGGTGTGGGCAAAACAGAACTCGCAAAAACACTGGCGGAGGCCTTGTTTGATTCCGAGGAGAATATCATAAGAATAGACATGACGGAGTATATGGAGAGGTTTGCGGTATCAAGGCTAATAGGTGCTCCTCCGGGGTATGTGGGATACGATGAAGGTGGCCAGTTAACCGAGGCTATCAGGAGAAAACCATATTCTGTGATACTTTTTGATGAAATCGAAAAGGCACATCCGGATGTATTTAATATTTTCCTTCAGATATTAGACGATGGTAGACTTACAGACAGCCAGGGACACGTGGTGGACTTTAAAAATACGGTAATTATAATGACTTCAAATATTGGCAGCATATATTTGCTGGAGGCTATGGAGACGTCAGGAACTATTGATGATAAAACTGAAGAAAAAGTAATGGATGAAATGAAAAGGCAGTTTCGCCCTGAGTTTTTGAACAGAGTAGATGATATTGTATTTTTTAAACCTCTGGGGAAAGATGAAATAAGAAAAATAGTGGATTTGCAGTTTGCATACGTATCAAAACGATTAAAGGAAAAAGAAATAGAAATCTCTTTAAATAACAGTGCAAAAGATATGATTATAACTAAAGCCTTCGATCCGGTATACGGAGCAAGGCCAATAAAACGATACATTCAAAAAGGCATAGAAACTCTTATTGCAAGGGCTGTAATAAGCGGTGAAATAGAGTCTGGGGCTAAGGTTGCTATAGGTGTAAAAGAAGACAAATTGGTTTTAACTAGAGAATAAAGGAAATTGGAAATAGTAATAATCAACAAAAAAAATATTATATCATACAATGAGTGAAGTGTAACAAAAAATAAAAAGTCTGCAGTTTAAAATCTGCTTAATTTATACAAAAGCAGAAAATGTATGATATAATATTTTCAAACCTTGTTGTTTTGGAGGATTTTATGAAAAGAATACTGATATTTCTAATGATTATCACTCTTATTTTAAGCAGCTGTAATTTAGTTGAAAAAAAAGAAAAAGAAGAAAACCCCGAGCTTATAGATACTGAGATCACTTTATATTTTGGAGATTCACAAGCCTTATATGTAATGCCGGAGACAAGAATTATATCAATTAGTGAAGACTTATCGAGGGAAGACTATGTAAAATTGGTGTTAGATGAGTTAATAAAGGGGCCCGTTGATGAAAATCTTTATCCTACTATGCCGCCGGGTGTTGAAGTGCTTCGAATAGATATAGAATACAAGACATTATATGTGGATTTTTCGAAAGAAATGCACGTGAACCATTGGGGCGGCGCCGCAGGAGAAAATATGACATTGCTTTCATTGGCTAATACAATGACAGAAATTGAAGGAATCGATGAGGTTTTTCCAAGTGTGGAAGGCAATGTTTTAAACATAGAACATATAATAGTGGATGAGCCTCTTCATAGGCAAGAGGATGAAATCGGCGGATAGGGGGTGAAGCAATGATAGATGAAAAAATGGTAATCGATGATATACTATATAAAAACCCTGAATTAGAAAGTGTATTTAAAAGCTTCGGTATAAAATGTTTCGGTTGAGGCGGAGCTGTTTATATGACAGTTGAGCAGGTCGCCCAACGCTATGGTTTGAAACTTGGAGAGATTTTAAAAGAATTAAACTCAGCTATTAAGGAATAAATCAGTGAAATACAAAAGTAATACTTGAAGATTATATCATAAAACTATTATGCACGATTTTTAAGGATTGATTTGTTAGTTTTATAACGAGTTTGACAGTAAAATGAAATTAAGATAAAATTAGTTCAGTTATTATTCAAAAAAACACCTTGGTTTCGGTCATTTAAAGGAAAATAAAAAATAGCATGTTAGGAGGATTTATTAATGGAAAATAAGGTTCCGGTGGCGCTATCAAACAGGCATCTACACGTATCTCAAGCAGATTTAGATGTACTTTACGGTGAAGGACACGAACTCACCAATGTGAAAGATTTGTCACAACCCGGTCAATATGCTTGCGAAGAAAAAGTGGATATTGTCGGACCTAAAAATACAATTAAAGGCGTTAGAATACTTGGACCCGTCAGACCTGTTACACAAGTAGAAATATCAATGTTTGATGCAAGGGCTCTTGGTGTTGAGGGAGTTGTTAGGGCTTCAGGAAACATAGTCGGCACACCCGGGGCGACAATAGTCGGGCCTAAAGGTCAAGTAGAAATAAAAGAAGGTATAATTGTAGCCGCAAGGCACCTGCATATGCATACAGACGATGCACCTAAATACGGATTAAAAGATAGGGATGTAATAAAAGTACGGGCCGGTGGGGAGAGAGCCGTTGTTTTCGAAAATGTTGTTGTTAGGGTTCATCCAACATTTGCCCTTGATATGCATATAGATATTGAAGAAGGAAACGCAGCAGGGGTAAATAACGGAGATTTAGGGGAAATAATAAGAGATTAATTATGGGAAATTATGATAAAAAAGAATTAGCATCTTTTATAGATCATACTATGTTAAAGCCGGATGTTGTTTCATCACAAATAGAAAAGCTTTGCCTTGAAGCAGTACAGTATTCTTTTGCATCCGTTTGCATTAATCCTTATCATGTTCGTACAGCTAAAAAGTTTTTAAAGGACAGCAATATAAAAATATGCACAGTAGTAGGCTTCCCATTAGGGGCTACATTCACTGAAGTAAAGGCTGTTGAGGCAGCCCGAGCTATAGAAAACGGAGCCGATGAAATAGATATGGTTATTAACATCGGAGCCTTAAAGGAAGCAAATTATGACTATGTGGAAAATGATATAAAAGCCGTTTATGAAGTTTGCAAAGGTAAATCACTGCTTAAAGTTATAATCGAAACTTGTTTATTGGATGATGAACAAAAAATAAAAGCCTGTGAACTGGCTGTATCAGCCGGGGCAGATTTTGTAAAGACTTCAACCGGATTTTCGAATTCCGGTGCCGTTATCACCGATGTGGAACTAATGAAAAAGACCGTAGGAGATAATGTGGGTGTTAAAGCAGCCGGAGGTATCAGGGATTTGAATGCGGCAATAAAGATGATTGATGCGGGAGCAACAAGGTTAGGTACCAGCTCTTCTATAAATATAATCAATGAATTGAGTAAATAATTTATACTCTCCTTTTAATAGGTAAAATGCGTATTAAAGGAGAGTATTCAATATTTATTAAAGGTATAGTAAAACCGGGTATACTAAGTTAAAATGATACATGAGGGAAACATAAGGTAGTATGGGTAATAATATTAGGGGGTAGTAAATAAATGGCTATTAAATATGCGAAAAGAATGGAAAACATTAAAGGTTCCGCTATACGTGAACTATTAAAGTTAACAGAACAACCTGAAATTATTTCTTTTGCAGGCGGCTTACCGGCCCCGGAATTGTTTCCGATAGAGGCATTGAAACAAGTAAGTTTGAAAGTCTTGGATACTGACGGAAAAGCGGCTTTGCAGTATAGTCCGACAGAAGGCTATATTCCTTTGAGAAAGATAATTTCTGAAAGATTGAATAGGGTAGGAATTAAATCAGAATATGAGAACATCCTGATAACAAGCGGTTCGCAACAAGGTCTGGAGTTTTGCGCCAGGGTATTCGTAGATGAAGGAGACTCTATTATTTGCGAAAGCCCCAGCTATTTGGGAGCTCTAAATGCCTTTAAAGCTTATATGCCAAACTTTGTTGAGGTGGAAATGGATGAAGACGGCATGAAGATGGATGAGTTGGAAAAGGCTTTGAAAGAAAATCCAAATGCAAGATTTATTTATACTATACCGGATTTTCAAAATCCGTCAGGTATAGCCATGAGCCTTGAAAGAAGAAAGAGAATAGTTGAATTGGCGGAGGAATATAATGTTCCTATCGTCGAAGACAATCCCTACGGTGATTTGAGATTTGACGGCGAGAAGCATCCTCCCATCAGTTATTTTGATACCAAAGGGTTGGTCGTTTACTTAGGTACTTTTTCTAAAATATTTGCCCCGGGGCTTAGATTAGGATGGGTCTCCGCATCTCCGGAAGTTGTGCAAAAATACATATTGGTAAAACAAGGTGCTGATTTACAGTCAAACAGCATGTCCCAGCGTGAGATTGCAACTTACATCGAAATGTACGATATAGATGCACATATAGAAAAAATTATTGAGGTTTACAGAAAAAGAAGAGACCTGATGTTAGATACAATGGAAAAAGAATTCCCGAAGAACGTTAGCTACACTTACCCCAATGGAGGGCTTTTCACCTGGGTAACCCTTCCAAAAGGTGTAGATGCCGCAGAAGTGCTTAAATTGGCATTGGAAGAAAAGGTTGCATTTGTTCCCGGGGGTTCATTCTATCCTAATCCCGGAAATGAGAACCACTTTAGATTGAATTATTCTAATATGCCCGAAGATAAAATTGTTGAAGGCATAACAAGATTAGGGAAAGTGTTAAAATCATTATAAGAATATAATTCAAGCCTCCTTGGGGGGCTTGAATTATATTTCTTCATATTAATATTTTTAATAATTAAAATAAAATTATTTAGATAAAAATTAGATAAATATAGAAATAATTTATATTAGATAGTATAATCATTTTACTATCTAATTAAAGGAGGATTTACTATGGATAAGTGGGTATGTACGGTATGCGGTTATGTTTATGATCCGGAAGTTGGCGATCCTGACGGCGGAATAGCTCCGGGAACTGCATTTGAGGATATTCCGGATGGCTGGGTTTGCCCGTTATGCGGAGTGGATAAGGATTCATTCGAAAAGATGTAAGATAAAAGGTGCGAAAGCACCTTTTATCTTTTATATACGAAGGACCCTTCAAAGTTTCATAACAGGATACGTCTTAGTCATAAATTCAAATAATTTCTCATTTCCCATTACTTTTATCTTCTCATCAGTTCAATCATATACCTTATAAAGCAATAAAACTAAAAAAGACAGTCAATTTTTGATTATATTGACTGTTTTTAAATTATATTTGAAAACTTTAAACATCCTAAAAAAGGTTCCCTATGTATTTACAATATGCCAAATAGTTGGAATATATATGTTTAGAGTTGGCTCCCGGTCAAGGATTTGAACCTCGACAAACTGATCCAGAGTCAGTTGTGCTACCTTTACACAAACCGGGAGTAAAACATTTATTAACGAATTACATGATATCACGATTTTATTTTTTTTGCAAGAGTGACGGTTTTTGTGTTTCGATTTAATGCAAAAATTTATTTTATTGTTATTTAATATTACCGGTTATCATACCATATTTTAAAGTACTCTTATCATCGATCGCCCGAGCAGGTAAAATATTTGTAAGAAAATTTAATGTTATATGAATATGTAAAGCAGGTATCTATATATTTATAGTAGATGGACATTAATTTTAAAATAAAGGGGTGGTAGCAAAGTGGATATTGATAAAAAAACTTCAAGGCAAATATCGTTAGAAAGAGCGAATGTCTTGAAAAGTCGTATTGATCCCTATTTGGATGCAAAGAAAGATATACTTACGGGATTAGATATGAAAGAAGAGATTAAAGAAAGACAATTAAAGATTAAAAAAGTTTTAGGAGCTACCGATAAGGATTGGAATGATTGGCATTGGCAGATAAAGAATAGAATATCGGATTCAAATACTCTTGCCAAATTCATTGAATTGAATGATAAACAAAAAAAAGATATTGATGATGTAGGCAGGAAATTCAGATGGGCTATATCCCCATATTTTCTTTCAGTTATTGAGCCGGGTGGTGACCATTATAAAAACCCCATTTATCTTCAATCTATACCCATTGGCCTGGAGCTGCGTGAAGGGGTGGGAAGTTCAGATCCGATGGCAGAAGAATTTACAAATCCGGCAAATTGCATAACCAGAAGATATCCTGACAGATTGATAATAAATGTTACAAATCAGTGTGGAATGTATTGTAGACATTGTCAAAGAAGAAGAAACCTTGGGGAAATAGATGTACCAAAAACAAAAGAGGATATGCAGCAAGCAGTTGATTATATTGCAAAAACTCCGGAAATAAGAGATGTGTTGATAACAGGCGGTGATCCATTAACGTTATCGGATGAAGTTATAGATTGGTTACTGGGTGAACTCGATAAAATACCTCACCTTCATTTTAAACGTTTAGGTTCAAGGATGCCGGTAACATTGCCGCAAAGGATAACACCTGAATTTTGTGCCATGCTTAAAAGACACCACCCTGTGTACATGAATTTACAGTTTAATAATCCTATGGAAATCACAGAAGAAACAAAAAAATCATGTGAAATGCTTGCTGATGCGGGAGTCCCGCTTGGGAATCAATCAGTCTTATTGAGAGGCATAAATGATAATCCATATGTAATGAAAGTTCTTTGCCAGGAACTTTTAAAGATTAGAGTTAGACCATATTATATATTCCATGCTAAGGGAGTCGTTGGGACACTCCATTTCAGAACAAGCGTGGATATAGGGATAGAAATAATGGAAAATTTAAGAGGATATACATCAGGCCTTGCGATTCCCACATTTATTGTAAATGCACCCGAAGGAAGAGGAAAAACACCGATGCTGCCCGAATACCTGATTTCTCAGGGCAGAGACAAAATAACAATTAGGACATGGGAAGGACAAATAATAGAGTATCCAAACAAGGATCCGGATGTGGATTTTGGTGAATAAAATATTCGCTAATTAAAATAAAATTAAGGGGGGATATAAGTGGAAAAGAAATTAGCTTTATTATTGGTATTTGCAGTTTTGTTCAGTGTAACAATTTTGGGATGCAGTCCGGCAAAGCCTGACACACAGCCGGAGGAGGTCACAGATACGGAACCGGTACCGGAGCCGCCAAAACCTGTTGAGAAAAAGCAGATAAGTATCATTACAGGTTCAACCGGCGGTACATACTTTGCCCTCGGTGGGGCCATGGCAAATACCTGGAATGATTACAGTGAATTGGCGCAGGTGACCAGTCAGCCCGGTGGGGCATCGGTTGAAAGCATCAACCGAGTCAATGCAGGAGAGGCTGATCTTGGTATGGCAATGAATAACATTGCGGACGATGCATGGAATGGCAAAAACTCATACAAGGAAAAATCACAAAATTTTAGAGCGATTGGCGTTATTTATCCTGAGGTATATCAGGGTGTAGC
>CAYXAT010000005.1:23914-34766 GCA_964462065.1 uncultured Clostridiaceae bacterium
GGAAACAAAGAGGATGTAAAAACAATAAATTGTGTCGCTGCATTATATGTAAAACCGAACATGTCAGAAGACATGGTATATGAAATTACAAAGATCTGGTTTGAGAAGACTGCCGAGACGGCGAAGGCCCATGGTGCTGCACAATGGTTAGCCGATGAGTTGGCTTCCGGCAATAAGGATATTATGATAGCCGGTATCACAACACCTTTGCATAAGGGTGCATATAAATACTTTCAAGAAGAAGGCATAGATATACCTGATGCAATCATACCGATAGATTAGCAAAAGGGAGGATAAGGCCGGGTGGCAATCAGGCCCTCGGCCTTACTTGTTAATGTTGAAAAGAATTACATTCCTGTATGTTGTCCTACTGACTATGTTTATTTCTTTATTACCGATGCTTGTTCTGGAAGTAAGGGTTAACAGCACTGAGGAACTGGTTTATCAACAAGAAGCAAAGATTGGGGATATTTTTGATATTCATTGGATACATTCGGTGACATTGCGACCGGTTACTGAAACTTATAAATTTGAAGCCCTCGGGAAAATTCCAATAATAAAAATGACATTTGATGAATTCGGACCGAATTTACCGGCGCATCCTGAATCAAACCAATATTGGATAATTGAAGATGGCAAATTTAATGTTCTGGGTTATGAAATTGTTTTTGAAAGAGTGCCTGTTACCATCGGAGCAGTGGTTTCGGACCATTCATTGATTTATGACGGCAAAATAACTTATCTTAAGGAAGTGTATAGACCGGGGGGTTATGTACATATAGGTTTGCAAAAAAAACCTTTAGGCAGATTCATAATTGAGGAGGTGAAAATATGGCAGAAAAGAATAGAGAAAAAAACATTTTAGATAGTGTCGGCAGGTTGGGTGATAAAGAGTCCGAAGAAATTCTTGCTAAATATGATCGTGAATTTACTTTTCGGCGCCTTGAAGGGCCCATCGAAAGTTTCATCTTTATAACCGCTGTTGCATGGTCATTGGCACAATTATATACTGCTGCATTTGGTGTTTTTCCTTCAACATTACAAAGGGCACCTCATGTCGGTGTGGCATTGGTTTTAATTTTCTTGCTTTATCCTGCCAATAAGGATAACAAAACAAATAAGATTCCCTGGTATGATTATATATTGGCCTTTTTAGGTTTTATTGTGGCTGCGTATCATATAGTTTTTTATGAGGAGCTTATGTGGCGAGCAGGCATATATAATAATATGGATACAATAATAGGTATCATTGCAGTCTTGCTGATTCTTGAAGCTACAAGAAGGTTGGCGGGACCTATAATAGTTGGCTTGGCAACATTCTTTTTGTTCTATGCCTACTTTGGCAAATACTTTCCGCTCTTTATGGCACATCCGGGTTTCAGTATAAAAAGAATTGCAGTTTTCCAATGGATAAGTACAGAGGGAATACTGGGAATACCTATTCAGGTATCATCAACATTTATATTTCTATTTTTACTTTTTGCATCATTTTTAAAGAAAAGCGGTATCGGTGACTGGATGACTGATATAGCTATTGGATTGACGGGAGGTGCTATAGGCGGTCCCGCAAAGGCTGCTGTAATAGCCAGTGCGGCACAGGGTACTGTTTCAGGCAGCTCTGTGGCAAACACTGTTGGTACCGGTTCGGTTACTATACCTCTTATGAAAAGCATCGGTTACCGTAAGGAATTCGCAGGAGCTGTTGAAGCTGCTGCTTCTACAGGAGGACAATTAATGCCGCCGGTCATGGGCGCAGCGGCATTTGTAATGGTAGAATTCCTAAACATTCCATATATTCAAATCGCCATGGCTGCGGCAATACCGGCAGTATTATATTTTACAGGGATATTTATTACTGTGCATCTGGAAGCTAAAAAGGCCGGCTTGTTAGGAATACCTAAAGAAAAGTTACCAAATTGGAAAGTTCTATTTAAGAAAAAGTGGTTTCTTGCAACTCCGATATTTGGTATAGTCTACCTTTTAGTAGCAGGTTATACAGCAATGATGGCTGCATTGGCAGCAATAATATTATGCGTGTTTGCCTCTATGATATTAAAAGAAACACGTATGTCATTAAAAGATATAATTGACGGTTTATCAGAAGGGGCCAGGACAGCACTTCCGGTTGTAGCGTCTTGTGCAGTAGCGGGAATTATAGTGGGTATTGTAACACTTACAGGTTTGGGAATGAAAATGTCTGGAGGTCTGGTAAAGCTGGCGGGGGGCAATATATATCTGACAATGTTATTTACAATGATAGGATCTTTGATTTTAGGTATGGGAGTACCCACTACAGCTAACTATATAATACAGGCCACTGTTTCAGCGCCCGCGCTTATGATTCTGGGCGTGCCTCCTTTAGCAGCTCATCTTTTTGTATTCTATTTTGGCATTGTTGCTGATATAACACCACCGGTTGCTTTAGCCGCTTTTGCAGGTTCGGGTATAGCCGGTTCTGACCCGTTAAAAACAGGTTTTGAAGCCTTTAGATTAGGTTTTGCAGCTTACCTGGTGCCATATATTTTTGCATTGTCGCCTATATTGATTTTAATCCGGCCGGAAGGAGTCGCAACCGCATCATTTATATTCAGCGTTGCTTTAGCAGTAATCACGGCAATTATCGGTATGATATGCATTGGCGCATCAACAACAGGTTTTTTTGTTACAAAAGACACATGGTATGAACGGATTTTGTTTTTTTTAGCCGGTGTTGCACTTATTAAACCGGGTATATATACCGACATACTTGGTGCAATAACTTTGGCCGCTATTTGGTTACTACAGTCCAAGCGCTTAAAGCAAAAAACAAACCAAATATCTGCTTAATTTGAAAATGAAAGGTTGTTGCTGAGAATAGGATGCAACAGCTTTTTATCTTAAAGGTGCTCAATGTGATTATGATAAATAGGTAAAAGGCAAGTCGGCTTATAATTATAACGTTCCGGCACTTTTGCATGGCTCGAATTGTTAATTCTCACATTGATTATTCAAATTATAATAAATTATTACACATTATTCTATTATTGAGATATAATAATTGTATACAGATATACTTCAACATTATGACATAGGACTACATATAATTATGTGCTTAAAACATATATAAATGTAAGGGGAAGTGTCATGATTATCGGTATAATGGGAGGTATGGGTCCCGCGGCGACAAAGGATGCTTTTGAGAAAATCATTAATCTAACAAATGCATCAAAAGACCGCGAACATATACATATTATAATAGATAATAATACTGAAATACCTGACAGAACAGATTTTATCATGGGTATTGGCGAAAGTCCTGTTATCGAGATGGTCAGATCGGCAATAAAGCTGGAGATGATGGGTGCAGAATACATCATTATACCATGCAACACAGCTCATTTTTTTTATGAAGATATAATAAAATTCACAAAATCAAAAATCCTTAATATGATAGAGGAAACCGCCTTATTTTTAAGAATACACTATCCTGAAAACTATGAATTTTTGCTTTTATCCACAATCGGTACTTATGTTTCAAAAGTATATGAAAATGTTTTTAAAAGTCACGGTTTAAAAATATTGGAACCTTCTGATAGTGACAAAAAAGTTTTAATGGAATGGATTTACGGAATTAAAGCAGGAATATATGTATCGGAAGAAGAATTTAGTACATTAATAAATAATTATATAAATGAAAGGAACTTACCGGTTATATTAGGATGTACAGAGCTATCATCTTTAACAGGAGTTTTTGGATTAAACAGAGATTTTATTGATCCTGTTTTAATAATTGCCATACGGTGTATCGAAATAGCAAAGGGATATAAGGTTTAAAATAAAATATGCTTTTATATTTAATATTTAATATTAAAAGGATGGTGTTATAATGAAGGTCGGGATTTTAATGGGCGGCATTTCCACCGAAAGAGAAGTATCTCTCAATACAGGAAAGGAAATATTAAAAAATTTAGATAAAACTAAATATGAGGTTTTTCCAATTCAAATAGATAAAAAGGAAGATGTTGTAGTAAAAACAAAAGGTCTGGATTTTGCTTTCATCGCTTTACATGGCAAATTTGGAGAGGATGGAATAGTTCAATCTGTTTTGGAAACTTTGGATATACCTTATTCCGGATGCAACTCCTTAGCAAGCGGGATTTGTATGGATAAGTCAATAACAAAAAGTATACTAAAAACCATACATGTAAACACACCGAAATGGATAATCGTGAGAGGTGCCGATGAATTGGAGCCGGATTTGGTCGAGGAACTGGGATATCCTGTAGTTGTAAAGCCGAACAGCGGAGGTTCAAGTGTTGGCACTACAATTGTTTATGATGAAGGAGGAATAGAAAAGGCAGTATTTGAAGCAGCAAAGATTGATAATGAAGTAATGATAGAAAAATATATACAAGGTGATGAGATAACCTGTTGCATGTTGGGTGGAATACTCATGGCTGTTATTAGTATTAAACCGAAATCTCATTTTTTTGACTATAGTTCTAAATATGAGCATGGTGGTGCAGATGAGATAATAACGGTACTTGGGTCACCTCTTAAAGAAGTTGTCGAATATGTTGCGATTAAATGTTGGAATCATCTGAAATGCAAAGTATATTCAAGGATAGACATGATCGTAGACAATGGTATTCCCTATGTATTGGAGATTAACACCTTACCCGGAATGACGGAAACCAGTCTTTTTCCAAAAGGTGCAGAATCTTACGGACTTAGTTTCCCGGAGCTGTTAGATAAAATAATAGAACTTTCGATGGAAAAGTATAAATAAAACAGGAGGCACAGTTCAAGAAGTGATGATCGCAGTAATTTGCTATCCGTATATTGGGACAAGCAATTGCGCTTTATAAGTAATAAATCTACTTTGAAGTAGGGTTACCATGCAAAAAAGCCTAGATAGCTTTTATAATTGATATCATTTATAAAACCGAATTAGGTGTTTTGGTTTTTTATTGTTTTAGTTCCCTATAGTTAAAATCAAGGTGCAGATAAAATTTAGGAGGGGTTTTATGAAGAGGAAATTAGCTATTATTTTATGCTTGGTATTTTTAGTAGCTTTTGTATTAACATGCTGTAAGCCGAAAAAAGTTAATATGATTTTGGCCACCGGCGGTACATCCGGTACATATTATCCCCTTGGAGGTGCAATGGCACAGATATTTAATACAAAGATTGAGAATACGAATGTTACGGCACAAGCCACCGGAGCCTCGGTTGAAAACTGCAAGTTATTAGGTGCTAAAGAAGTTGAATTGGCAATACTTCAAAACGATATGTTGGATTATGCATATAAAGGTGTCGAAGCTTTTGAAGAAAGCAAGATTGAAAACTTAAGAGGAATAGGTACCTTATATCCTGAAATAGTTCAAATAGTTGCTTCACCGGATAGCGAAATTGAAAACATAGAAGATTTGAAAGGTAAAAAAGTATCGGTAGGTGCTCCGGGAAGCGGTGTTGAGGCAAACGTAAGACAGATATATGAAGCTACCAATCTAACTTACAATGATATGTCCGTCAGTTATTTATCTTTCTCCGAGTCTGCTGATGCGTTTAAAGACAAACACATTGACAGTTTCTTTGTAACAGCAGGTATACCAAATACAGCGATACAGGATATTTCGGCACAGAACAAAATTTCAATGGTTTCACTTACTGATGATGTTATAAAAAATTTGACGGAAAAGTATCCTTTCTTTGTTGAGTATACAATACCTGCAAATACTTATAATGGTCAGATTTCTGAAGTTAAGACCGTAGCCGTAATGGCAACATTGGCCACTTATGCCGAAGTAGGAGATGATGTGGTATATAACATTACGAAAGCGTTGTTTAACAATTTGGATGAATTAGGAGAAGTCCATACTAAGGCAAAAGAGGTAACCTTAGAGGGTGCGGTAAAAGGTATATCAATTCCATTTCATCCGGGTGCAGAAAAATATTTTAAAGAAAAAGGTTTAATATAATATTAATTTAATAGGAGGATTGCCGGATATTTATCAGCCCCGGTTTCTTCATATGAAAAGAAAAAGTTTTAAATATTTTATAATTGTTTTAATAATTATAATCATTTCTATCATACCTGCGTTTGAGATGTTCACAATTACTGATGTAGAGAGCGGTAGAATTGTTTATGCAAAAAGAGCATCTGAAATAAATGAGTTTTACACAGAGTTTATTCATTCAGTCAACAAAAAACCGGTTTTCGAATACTACAAGATTCAAAAGAAACAATTTGTTATTTATAAAACAGAATTTTATGCATACGGTGCCGGTATGCCCGATATAGTAGATTATGGTGAAAGGCCTTATATAAAAGATGGCATGGTTCATGTTGATAACTTAAATATTGTTATGGACTCATTTTCAGTTTTTGTTGGTACCGTAGCTAAGCATTGTATCAGCTTTAACAACAAGACTTTTGAACTATCCCAATTTATAAAGCCGGGAAAGCAAGCACTTTTCAAGATAGAAAAAGTATCACTTTGTAAGTTTTTAAGGGGTAAATTATATGATTGATAATAAAAATTTAAACAATATTGTTATAGAATATGAAATGCAGTTTAAATATTGAGAGGAAAAAATTAATGAATTTTAAATACTTATTATTTGATTTGGACGGTACACTGATTAATACAAATAAATTAATAATCGATTCTTTCAAGTATACGCTAAAAAAGCATATTGATTTGGATATAGACGAGAGTCAAATAAAAAGATACTTTGGTGAACCATTATTAATCACCTTAGAAAGATTTTCTAAAGACAAGGCTGAGTTAATGTTTAAAACTTATATAGAATATAATGAAAGCATACACGACGAAAGAGTAGAAATTTTTCAAGATGTAGAATACGCTTTAGCCGATATGGATAAATCAGGGCATACACTATGTGTAGTCACTTCAAAAAGAAAAGTATTGGCAAAAAGAGGCCTGGAAATATTTGATTTATTGAAGTATTTTTCTGGAATAATTGCCTATGAAGATACAAGCAGGCATAAGCCGCATCCGGACCCGATTATTAGAGCCTTAGACTTATTAAATGCAAAACCGGAACAAGCGCTAATGATAGGTGATAGCGAATTTGATATAGGGTGTGCTAAAAATGCAGGCGTTAAAAGTGCATTTGTAAGTTGGAGCGAGGCAAAGGATTACCAAGATGGTATAGAGCCCGATTATACCATTAGCGAGATATCTCAACTTCTTAATATAATTTAGATAATTTTAAAAGATTAAATATATATAAAGTAAGCAATCGCAATCAAATAATAAAAATGATGCAAGCGTTGGCTTACATCATTTTTGTTACTTTCTTTTCAACCCATAACACAGATAAATACAGCAAAGCAGCGGTTACTGCCAGTATTATTACGCTCAGCATTACCATATCCATCTGGAAAACCTGACCTCCGTAGATAATTAAATGACCCAAACCTGCTTTGGAAACTAAGAATTCTCCCACGATAACGCCTACCAAGGAAAGCCCCACATTTATCTTTAAAGCCGATATAATCGAAGGTACGTTTGATGGTAAGACTACAAGTCTTAAAATTTGCCACTTACTTGCCCCGAATGTTTTTAAAAGTTTTATCTTTTCTTCGTCACAATTACTGAAACTCGAATATACACTGATTATCGTCACAATAATTGATACCAAAAGAGCCATAACAATTATTGATTTTGTTGTACCGCCAATCCAAACCAGGATAACCGGACCTAATGCAGTTTTAGGCAGGGCATTCAGTACAACAAGGTAAGGGTCTAAAACTTTCGCCAAAAAATCCGACCACCAAAGCACTACAGCTATTGCCGTCCCTAAAATAGTTCCCGATAGAAAACCGACTACTGTCTCATATAAAGTTACTCCCGTATGAATAAATATCGTACCGTTCTTTGATAAGTTTATAGCCGACCTTAACATTCTCGTCGGCTGGCTCATAATAAAAGGATCTATCCATTTCATATTAGCTGCTATTTCCCATACTGCAAATATCATAATAAGAATTACTATCCTGCTGATGTATACAGCCCTTTTTGTTGTATTATTATTTTTTAAAAAGTTATAATGTTCCTGTGATATGTCCTTATCCTTATACATGTACATCCAACTCCTTCCATATGGTATTAAAATAAAATCTGAATTCCGGAGCCTCTCTGCAAGTTATAGGAGTTTTATTTTCACATGTCAAGGTAATTTCATGTATTGACTTAATTTCGGCAGGACGTTTTGTTAATACTATTATCCTATCCGACATGGAAATCGCTTCTGATATATCATGCGTAACGAGTATCGCAGTCTTTTTCTCTTTTTTTATGATAAGCCATATTTCCTCGGAGATAGCCAGTCTTGTTTGGTAATCAAGGGCGGAAAAAGGCTCATCTAAAAGGAGTATATCCGGATTGGTTGCTAAAGTTCTAATTAATGCGGCTCTTTGCCTCATGCCGCCTGATAGCTGTCGTGGGTAATGATTTCTAAATTCATACAAACCGTATTCCTTGAGCAATTTTTCTACGGCATTATAAGTTTCTTCATTCAAGGTACCTTGTATTTCCAAGCCTATAATCACATTTTTTATAATTGTCCTCCACTCAAACAGATGGTCTTTTTGCAACATATAGCCGATATTCCCTGATGGTTTTTGGACTTCTTTATTTTTTATTGTTATTTTTCCTTTTGAAGGTTCTAAAACACCGGAAATCAAGGATAAAAGTGTTGATTTCCCGCATCCGCTTGGGCCGACTATGCTGATGAATTCGCCATCTGATACTGCTAAAGACAAATTTTCTATAGCCTGGGTTTCACCACTTAGTGCATGGTAGTTCATTGATACATTATGCATTTCAACTACCTTTTTCATTTAAGCACCCCCAGAAAACTTCTTACAGTTTTATAGTATTCAGTTGAAAAATAAAGGTGATAGAGAACCATCGGCCGGCTTGTAAAATTGTTCATGCCCTATTTGCTTTTTACCGCTTTTTCTGCAAAACTGTTATCTATGATTTTTGTCAAATCAATCTTTTCATCAAGCTCCCCTGCTTCAATCATGACATCCTGCAGCAAATCATAGTTATCAAAAACCGATATCGGGTCTTCTTTCCATGCACCTATTTCTCTATATCTGTTAACCACTGACAATAATACATCATCATCGGCATCATAGAAGAAGGGTTTCAATTCCTTTACGATTTCCTCTGCTGAGCTGTCTCTTACCCAAAGCTGCCCTTTATAAAAGGCGTTCGTGAGTTTCTGTATCGTTTCCGGGTTTTTCTCAATATAGCTCTTCAAAGCAAAAAAGGCTGTGTATGCGATTTGACCGCTATCGGTGCCTATGGAAGCAACTACATAGCCTGTGTTTTCTTTTTCAAGCATCGAACCTGTCGGTTCAAATTCTGCCGTATAATCCCCCACACCGCCAACAAATGCACCCGCTGTAGCATCGAATGCAAGATTTGTGATTAATTCTACATCCTCACCCGGTATAATGCCATTCTTTTTTAAGATATATTCCAATGTCATTTCCGGAACACCGCCGGGCCTGCCGCCGATAATTGTTTTGCCTTTTGTTTTTTCCCAACTAAAATCCGGATCGGGTTCCCTTGCAACCAAAAACGAACCGTCCCTTTGCGTGATTTGGGCATAAATAACGGCATAATCTTCCCTTCCCTGTTCATAAACGTAAATAACTGCTTCCGGTCCCGCAAATCCTATATCGCATTGCCCGGATATAAGGGCTGTCATGGTTTTGTCCGCACCTTGTCCCGTAGTCAGTTCAATATCAAAGCCCTCCTCCGCAAAAAAGCCTTTATTTATTGCCACGTATGCAGGAGCATAGAAAATTGAGCGTACAACCTCATTTAATCTGATTTTCGTAAGTTCACTTTTTTTGCATCCACTTGCCATAGAAACTATCAGTACTAAGATTAGTATTATGCAAAAAAATTTTTTATAGGATTTCATAGCTTCACTCCTAAAAATTATTCTTCATTTACAATGTATTCAGCAATTGCTTGTTGGTGCTTGTTTAAAGTACAGGTATGATTTGAAAAATACATTGTTTATAAGTTATAATAAAGAAAAAAATAAAGGTAATGCTATACTTGATTAATTCTTTTGTTTCAGTCGGATGAGGTGAAAGTTTTGAATATACCCAATGTTCTTTCTTTGATAAGAATAGCCATAATTTCACCGTTTTTATACTTTTATCTTTGTATTCCCGGATACGGTGAAAATATTGCCTTAATCATATTTATGTTTTCAGGGTTGACAGACCTTCTGGACGGATATATTGCAAGAAAGTATAATTTAATAACAAAAATAGGTACTGTTTTAGATCCTCTTGCTGATAAGCTAATGCTCATTTCGGTTTTAACCGGTTTTGTAATTAAAAACAGGATAGATTTCTGGTTATTGGCTTCGATGGTATGCAAAGAACTCCTCATGATACTTGGAACGTTTATACTTTACAATGAGAAGGATGAAATTATTTCAGCTAATGTTTTAGGTAAAATTACAACTGTACTGTTTTATATTGCCGGCATTGCAATAATTATTGGATTACCGGCGGGTTATTTTCTTATGATTTGCTTTTTTATTTTAAACATATCATCATTATTCTTTTATCTATTTAAGTTTATATCTCTTAAAAGGACTGTTTAATGAAGAATGTATTGACAAAAGAATGGCTTGATGATTAAATATGATTAAAAGCAATGAGAAAGAGGAGTAAATGCCAATCTTCTTAAAGAGATTGATATCCATCGGCTGAAAGATATCTAAGGTATAGATTGCATTGAAGGTAGCTTTGGAGCTCCTGTATTGAATTCAGTAGATACAGGCGGGTCTGCCCGTTACAGTGTAA
>CAYXAT010000006.1:0-23870 GCA_964462065.1 uncultured Clostridiaceae bacterium
CTTTCAACTTTCTACTTTCTGCTTTCAGCTTTCCGCTTTTCGCTTTAAATCTTCTTAATTATCGCTATTACTAAGGAAAAGATAATCAAAGCGCCGCCTATTAGACCGCTTACCAATATGGTTTCCTTTAGAATAAAAAACGCCAATACAGAAGTAAACAAAGGCTCGCCTAAGAGAAGTATCCCGACGCTTTCGGTGCTGGCAACTTTTTGCGCCCTTGTTTGGAACAAGGTGGAAACTCCTGTACATAACACACCTATAACTAAAATTGGAAGCCAAATTGACTTTAAAGATTGGAAATCAAAGCTTTCAAATAAGAACAATGCAATTGCACTGCATATACTTACAACAAGCAGCTGTATAAATGTTAATACCATCTCATCGATTTCTTTGCCGTTTCTGTCCATCATAATTATATAAAATGAATAGAACAGTGCACTTAAAATAGCAAAAGTATCTCCTATATTAAACCCTGCTCCATCCATTCCCGAAATAAGCCTTAATCCTATTAACGAAAAAAACACACTGACAAAAGTCCATTTTGATATAACCTTTCGTTTTATCATAATTTCCAACAATGGAACAAATAGCACAGATAGAGAAACTAAAAAAGACGATTTCGAAGCTGATGTATACTTTAAACAGACCACCCCAAAAGAGTAAGCAATAAAAACCACAATTCCCAAGGGTATACCTACTTTCAGACTTTCCTCATTAATTTGTCTGATTGATTTTGGTTTTATGGAAAAAATAAAAATCGTTGCAATTGTAAATCTACCCATCATCAAGTGATACGGCGATACATTTTCAATATTCATCTTTAATAACACAGCACTTAGCCCCCAGGCAAAAGCGGTACCCAATATTTCCAAGTAAGCTCTGGCTTTTTTAATCTCCAAAGCATTAGTTTCCAACTCCAAAAAAATTCAGCTCCTGTCAATAATATGCACAAATAGTATTATAGCAAATGATTATATAGCGAACAACGAGAAAAGTGATAAACCAATACTAAAAAACCTCCCGTTAGGTATAAAAAGGGAGGTTTTTTTGAGGATGGAAAAGTTCAATCTAACTTGATACAGTGTATCGTGTGATTAAACCGTACTTTTTGATACTATCTTTTTAGCAATATCAATTATATCCGATACTACTGAATTGCCTGTCGGCAATTGCCCGGCACCCGGACCATAAAATGCCAATTCACCAACCGATTCCGAATTTATTAAAACACCGTTATTCACACCGTTCACAGTGGCCAAGGGGTGTTCTTTAGGCAATGCCTCAGGAGCGACCCCGATTTTTAACTTATCATCAATCATTTCGGCCATAGCGATAAGTTTTATAACGCTTCCCATATCTTTCGCTTCTTCTATATCCTTTTTACTTATATCCGTTATACCTTTGCGTGACACATCAACTATATCAACCGGTTTATTAAAACTTAATGAAGATAGGATAGCAATTTTATATGCCGCATCAAATCCTTCGACATCGGCTGTAGGATCTGATTCTGCAAAGCCTTTTTCCTTTGCTTCATTAAGTGCATTTTCATAATCTAAATTTTCATCCGACATTTTAGAAAGAATATAATTCGTCGTCCCGTTTACAATGCCTGTGATTTTAGTTATTTTATCTGTACTCAAAGAATCTTTTATAGTTTTTATTATAGGTATACCGCCGCATACGCTGGCTTCAAATCCAATAATAAGACCTTTTTCCTTTGCAATTGCGAATAGTCCATCCCCTCTTTTTGCTAAAAGTTCTTTGTTTGCCGTTACTACATGCTTATTATTATTTAACGCCCTGCTTATGTATGAATAAGCAGGCTCAACTCCTCCCATAAGTTCCACAACTATATCTATATCGGGATTATCCAATATATCATCGGCATTCGACGTAAGCATAGCTTCCGGTATCGTAACTGCTCTTGCCTTGAATAAATCCCTTACAAGCACTTTGTCAACTACTACATCAACACCTAATTGTTCTCTTATCTCTTCAATATTTCTTTCTAATATTTTATAAGTACCTGAACCAACTACTCCTAACCCCATTAATCCAACCCTAATTTTGTCACTTTCCATTTGCTAAAACCCCCATTGTGTTTGATATTTTACTTATATTGTGATGTGTACGCTGTAGGTGAACATTAGTGCTCGTACAATAAACACATTCTATCAGTTTTATCCGGCCTTTTCAATAGCAAGAAAGAAAATGTTCTATTAAACGATAGTTGAGCTATTTTTGAACGGTAGTTGAACGGTAGTTGAACGATTGTTTAACAATAGTAGAACGATAGGGGAACGGTGGGGGAACGATTGTTGAACGGTAGAAAAACGATAGGGGAACGACGGGGAACAATAGTTTAACGATAGAAGAACAATAGGGGAACAATTGTTGAATGGTGGTTTAACGATAGGAGTAGATAAGGGCGGGCTATTTTGCCCGCCCTTATATTATGCACAAATGTTACAAGCAGCTACGTTATGTATTATTCTATCTGCTGTAATCAAAAAATCCTTTGCCTGTCTTGCGACCAAGGAGATTACCTCTTACCATTTTTCTTAGCAGCGGATGAGCCCTGTATTTTGAATCACCGAACTCATTATATAAAACATCCATAATAGCCAGGCAAACATCATTTCCTACCAAATCGGCCAAACCCAATGGTCCAATGGGATGATTTGCACCTAATTTCATTGCTTCGTCAATGTCTTCTGCTTTAGCAACGCCATCTGCCAAAATTCCTATAGCTTCATTTATCATTGGTATAAGTATTCTGTTCACGACAAACCCGGGAGCTTCTTCTACCTCTACCGGCTTTTTGCCCAACATTTCAGCTATTTCAAACACCTTATCCCTTGTTTCTTGAGATGTGGCTATTCCTTTTATAACCTCTACAAGTTTCATCACCGGTACCGGGTTAAAGAAATGCATGCCTATTACTTTATCCGGCCTGGATGTTACACTTGCCACTTCTGTTATTGATAAGGAAGAAGTGTTTGTGGCCAAAATAGCTTCCGGCTTGCATATTTTATCCAGCTCGGCAAATAAGTCTTTTTTAAGATTCATTTCTTCTACGGCAGCTTCTATTACTATATCCGCATCCTTTGCCGCTTCTAAATCCTGCGCTGATTTTATATTGCCGATGATTCGGGTCCTTTCTTCTTCAGTCATCTTTCCCCTGGAAACCTGTCTATCGAGGCCCTTTTGTATAATTTTCATTCCCTTCCCCGGGGTCCTCTCTCTCATTGTAACTTCAATACCGGCTTGAGCAAAAGTCTGCACAATTCCCGTACCCATAGTTCCTGAGCCTAGTACAAATATATTCATTTTATGCCTCCATTCTATTTTTATTTTAAAACCCTGCTTTTATTTTTAATCATATATAAGCAAACAACACGAAAAATTCATTTTTTATAAATCTATCAATTCTTGAATTCCGCCTTACGTTTCTCTAAAAATGCAGTCATACCTTCTTTTTGGTCCTCATTTGCAAAACATAATGCAAACAGTTCAGTCTCCATTGCATTTCCGGTATCCATATCAGCCTCCGTACCCCGGTTTATTGCGGACTTGGCATATTTAACAGCTATTTGCCCTTTTAAGGCAATGGTCTTTGCAAGTCCAAGGGCTTTAGACATCAGCTCCTCCTGAGGAAAAACATGATTGACAAGTCCAATCCTACCTGCTTCCTCGGCACCAATCATAGCACCTGTAAATATGAGTTCTTTTGCCTTTTTAATTCCAACGATTTTACTTAATCTTTGTGTGGCCGCAAAACCGGGTGTTATTCCTAAACCTACTTCAGGCTGCCCGAATTTCGCCTTTTCACCGGCCAAAAGTATATCGCAGCAAATTGCCAACTCGCAACCTCCGCCTAAAGCAAATCCGTTTACTGCGGCAATTACAACTTTATCCATTAACTCGATTCTTCTGAAAATACTTGATCCAAGCATTGCAAATTCTCTTGCTTTTTCCGGCGACATATCCTTCATCTCGCCTATATCAGCCCCGGCAACAAAAGCCTTGCCTTCGCCGGTAATAATGATAACAAAAACATCATTATCCTTTTCCAAGTTTATTAAAGCTGTATCCAACTCCTTAAGCACTTCAATGCTTAATGCATTTAATGCTTGGGGGCGATTAATAGAAAGTATCGCCACATTTTCATCCTTCGTAATTAAAAGGTTATTAAAGACCAATTATCTTGCCCTCCTTATAATATAATACATTTTAAAAATATATTTTTGTTTGGGTTATTGGTTTATTACTTCTACTTAAGCAAAACAATTTCCTTTTAAATATCGATTTGAAGTTCATTTGTTATCTTTCTCCGCTAGAATCGCTTCAAATTTACATGCCAATTCACAAACACCGCAGTTAGTACATTTATCATAATTAATCTCTGCTATGCCATTTATCATTTTTATAGCTTCGAAAGGACAGGCTTTCATACAAAATCTGCAACCTCTGCATTTATCAGCGATAATACTGACCTTCATAATTCCTCACTTCTTTCGCGATTATATATGTATCAATGATTAAAAAAGTCATTTCATTACGAATATCCATCTATACCTTAGTATTTAATGTTGCAAAAATTATGCCATATCTTAATAAATAACAAAAAAGCTCGTTTGACCTCCGATATGGTGTCTTAGGCAAGGGATTTGCATTCCAAATTTAATAAGAAAGAAGATTTTTCTATTAAATAAAAGAAGTTGGCGCCTAAAATTGGGCACCAACTGTATTCACAAATCCCTCCATATAAATTTTATATACTATCCGTCAAAATACAACTTTACTTATCAAATTGCTTATGTATTTATAGTTCACATTTCCTAACATTTAGCAAACCAGATCTTTTATCAGTTTTTCGCGATATCCTTTCTATAATAACATCCGTCAAAACTAATTTTTTCAACTGTTTTATAAGCATTTTCCCTTGCATTATCAACAGTTTCGCCCAATGCAGAGCAAATCAATACTCTTCCGCCATCAGTTAAAACTTTACCGTCTTTGTATTTGGTCCCACCATGAAAAACAACACCGTCTTTTAAATTTTTCAATCCTTTTATTTCATAGCCTTTTATATAATCACCGGGATAGCCGGCAGATGCTAATACAACACAAACCGCCACTTCTCCACTCCATTTTATTTCCATACCGGCCAGTTCTTCATTTATAACCGCATCCATTATATCTATCAAATCATCTTCCAAACGCAATAGTACGACTTCAGCCTCCGGGTCTCCGAAACGGCAATTATACTCGATCACTTTTGGTCCTTTTTCCGTAAGCATTAAACCGAAATACAATACCCCTTTATAGGGTCTGTTTTCCAAACTCATTGCATTAACAGTAGGCATAATTATTGTCTCCATTATTTCGGATGACATCTCCGGTTTGTAATGTAATGCCGGCGAGACAGCTCCCATACCTCCTGTATTCAATCCTTTATCCCCATCAAAAATTCTTTTATAGTCTTGGGCAGTGACCATAGGTATGGCATTTTTTCCATCTGTAAAAGCCAATATGGTGGCTTCATAGCCTGTTAGGTATTCTTCAATAATAACAGTATTACCTGCCTCGCCAAACAGCCTATCTTTCATCATAGAATCTATAGTTTTAATTCCTTCATCCATGTCCGCTACAATTATTACCCCTTTTCCCGCAGCCAAACCGTCTGCCTTTATCACCACGGGAAATCCGAATTCATCAATGTTTGCCTTCGCCTCTGCCGGATTATCATAGGTACTGTACGACGCAGTGGGAATATTATATTTTTTCATTAAATCTTTGGCAAAGGCTTTACTGCTTTCAATAATAGCTGCATTTTTTTTAGGCCCGAAAACCCTTAGCCCTCTTTCCTGAAAACAATCCGCGATACCCAAACTCAGGGGGATCTCCGGCCCCACCACCGTTAAATCAATTTTCTTTTTTAAAGCAAAATCACAGAGGCTTTTTATATCAGTTGCCTTTATATCTATACATTCCGCCATTTGCCTTATACCGCCGTTACCCGGTGCACAAAATATTTCATTTACCTTCATGCTTTGCGACAGTTTCCATACCAGAGCATGCTCTCGTCCGCCGCTCCCTACTACCAATACCCTCAATTCATTCCCCTCCTAATGTTTAAAGTGTCTTATACCTGTAAATATCATAGCTATACCGCTCTCATTACATGCAGCAATAGACTCTTCGTCTTTTAAAGAGCCACCGGGCTGGATGATGGCTCTTATACCGGCGTCAGCAGCTGCAGCTACAACATCCGGAAAGGGGAAGAATGCATCCGATGCCATAACTGCACCTATCGACTGTTCCCCAGCCCTGGTTATACTCATCTCCGCCGACCATATCCTATTGGTCTGGCCGGGTCCTATCCCTAATGTCCTGCCGTCTTTTGCAATAACAATTGCGTTGGATTTAACATGCTTAACCACTTTCCATGCAAAGAATAAATCCTCTGTCTCTTTCTCATTAGGTTTTGTGTCAGTAACATATTTTATGTCCTTATCATTAAAATCTTTGTAATCAGAATCTTGTACCAGTAATCCACCAAATACTTTTTTTAGCTCAATACATTCAGAAGGCATAAAAGATATTTCATCTAGCTTTAGAACTCTTAAATTCTTTTTTTCTTTCAATATCATTAATGCCTCATCGGTATAATCGGGAGCTATTACTATTTCTAAAAATATTTTGGACATTTCGACAGCAGCCTTGGCTTCAACTATTCTGTTTACCGCCACTATGCCTCCAAATATGGATACAGGGTCTCCTTCATAGGCTTTTATATAAGCTTCATATATATCTTTACCTAAAGCTACACCACAAGGATTCGCATGCTTCACTGCCACGCATGCCGGTTCAGTGAATTCTTTTAACAGTTCCAGAGCACCGTTGGCATCATTTATATTATTAAATGATAATTCTTTCCCATTTAACTGCACTGCATTGTGCAAAGCACCTTTAGACTTGCATGCATCTTTATAAAAAGCCGCTTTTTGGTGAGGGTTTTCTCCATATCTTAAATCCTGCACCTTTTCATATGTAAAAGTTAATAAATCCGGATATTTAGGCAAATCCGCTTTTTGCAATAAATAGTTTGCAATCAATGTATCATAATATGCAGTATGGGAAAACACCTTTGCGGCTAGTTCAAATTTTGTTTTTTCCGATACGTCTCCATTGTCTCCCAATTCTGATATGACCCTTTCATAATCAGCCGGGTCTGTAACAACTGTTACATATTTACTGTTTTTAGCCGCTGCCCGTAGCATTGACGGACCGCCTATATCAATGTTCTCTATTGCCTCTTCCAATGAGCAGTCTTCCTTTTCTACAGTTTTCTTAAAAGGATAAAGATTGACTACAACCATGTCTATTGGCTCTATATTTAATTCTTTCAACGTATTCATATGTAAATTATTATCTCTGATTGCCAATAAGCCTCCGTGGATTTTCGGATGCAGGGTCTTAACCCTTCCGTCAAGGCATTCCGGAAAACCGGTTATATCTGATATAGGGATAATATTTATTCCTGCCTCAGCCAATACCTTGGCTGTACCGCCGGTGGAAATTATATCTATACCAAAGCCGTCTAATTTCTTTGCAAAGTCTACAATTCCCGCTTTGTCGGAAACACTTATAAGTGCTCGTTTTATCATATTTTCACTTTCCTTTCGTAAAATCTTTGATATCTATATTGAAGATAAAGTCGTCCTTTGGGTTCACAGACATGCAAAGCACGACTCTACATTACGCCCACTTCAACTTTAAGCTTTCAGCTTTAGCTTTCAACTTTAAGCTTTTAGCTTTCAGCTTTACGCTTTACGCTTTCAGCTTTCGGCTCTCAGCTTTAGGCTTTTCGCACTTTTCTGCCATCTATTGTTAACTTGCCTTCACAATATAATTTCACGGCTTCCGGCAAAATTTTATGCTCAATTTTTAATACCCTGGCTGCCAATGTCTCTACAGTATCATCTTCCGACACCTTTACTGTTTCCTGCAGTATAACCGGGCCTGCATCAGCCTTTTCACTAACAAAGTGCACTGTGGCACCGGAAACCTTTACGCCATAATCGAGTACCGCTTTGTGTACCTTTTCACCGTAAAAGCCGTCCCCGCAAAAAGCCGGGATAAGTGCAGGATGAACATTTATTATTCTATCATTAAATCTTTCAACAAAACCATAAGATAAAATTGTTAGAAATCCAGCTAAAACGACAAGTTCCACTTTATACTCCTCAAGCTTCTCAATAAAAGTGTTGAAAAATTCATCTTTGTTTTTAAAATCTTTTCTGTTAATTGTTATGCCTGGAATTCCATGTTTCCTAGCCCTTTCCAACCCATAAGCGCCCTCTCTATCCGATATAACTACAACAATTTCCCCATTTATATATCCTTTTTCTATTGCATCGATAATAGCTTGCAAATTGGTACCCCCTCCGGATATAAGGACTCCTATCTTTACTTTTTGCAAAGCTCCAGACCTCCTTCACCGGATATTATATCCCCTATCACATAAGCCTTCTCGCCCATATCTTTCAAAGAAGCCAAGATGTTGCCGGCATCTGTTTTATCGACAATTAAAGCGAGCCCTATTCCCATATTAAACGTATTAAAGAGTACCAGTTCATCCAGACCTCCTAACTCTTCCATCAACGTAAATATAGGTAATATAGGCCAAGTACCCACTTCTATTCTTCCCTTCAAACCTTTAGGGATAGTCCTTGGGATATTTTCTATAAAACCGCCGCCGGTTATATGAGCAATGCCTTTTATTTCATATTGCTTTAACAATTCCAATACAGTTTTTACATAAATACGTGTCGGCATTAAAAGCTCTTCTCCCAATGTTTTTGAAAGTTCAGGGAAGGTTGAATCTGTTTTATAATCATTTATTTCGAAAAAAAGTTTTCTGACAAGGGAGTATCCGTTGCTATGTATTCCGCTTGTGGGTAGACCGATTATCATATCCCCTACCTTTACTTTTTCCCCGTTTATCACTTTTTCTTTATCTACTATTCCCACGGCAAAACCGGCCAAATCATATTCCTCATCTTTATAAAATCCAGGCATCTCAGCAGTTTCCCCGCCTATCAGTGCACATTCAGCTTCCAAGCACCCGTCACAAATGCCTTTTACAATATCAGCAGCTTTTTTCGGATTCAGTTTGCCGGTGCCGATATAATCCAGGAAAAACAAAGGTTTAGCACCGTGACATACTATATCATTAACACACATAGCCACACAATCTATGCCTATAGTATCGTGCTTATCCGCCATAAACGCTATTTGCAACTTTGTGCCCACTCCATCAGTACCGGATATTAATAGCGGTTCTTTATAACCTAACAAATCCGGTTTAAAAAAACCACCGAAGCTTCCTAAGTTTCCCAAGACTCCGGTTATATGAGTTTTTTTCACATGCTCTTTCATCAATTTAACAGCTTCATATCCTGCTTCCACATCTACTCCCGAACTTTTGTATGTTAATTTATCCTTCATATGAACACCTCAACTTTATTGTATTTGGCTCCTGGCTCAATATTAAAAACTTTTATATATTTTAACACCCATATGCCTGATGACATTGTAATGTTATAATCTTTATCATCTTTTCAGTTGCATAAACCTGATAGCATCATCCGAAACTTTCATGGGGTACTCTCCGGAAAAACAGGCGGTGCAAAACCCCTCTCCCTCACTGCCAACAGACTCTAAAAGCCCTTCTAGACTTAAATATCCTAAACTATCCGCCTCAATATAATCCTTTATTTTTTCAATATAACTGATTGCTCCCACCAACTCTTTTTTAGACGGTGTATCTATACCGAAATAACATGGATTTATTACCGGGGGTGAGCTTACTCTCACGTGAACTTCTGCAGCACCCGCATCACGTAATCCCTGAATTATCTTTTTGCTGGTTGTGCCTCTGACAATGCTGTCATCAACCATTACAACTCTTTTTCCTTTTATATATTCCTTAAGTGGATTCAGCTTCAACTTTACTCCCAATTCCCTCATAGCTTGAGTAGGTTGTATAAAAGATCTTCCTACATATCTGTTTTTTATCAGCCCTATAGAATAAGGTATCCCTGATTCATTTGCATAACCGATTCCCGAAGGAGTCCCTGAATCCGGCACAGATATTACGATATCAGCCTTTGCGGGTTGTTCCACTGCAAGAATACGTCCCGCTTTTTCCCTCGCTTTATAAATACCTACATTATCTATTATGCTATCAGGTCTTGCAAGATATAGATATTCAAATATGCAAGCCTTTCTCGGCACTTTTATGTCTCCTTGTATACTTTCAATGCCATTATCATCAATAACAATTATTTCTCCGGGCTTAACATCCCTAACCAATTCCCCGCCGATTGTGTCTATGGCACAGCTTTCGGATGCCAAAATATAGCCCTTTTCTAATTTTCCTAAAACCAAAGGCCTCATCCCGAATTCATCTCTCACACCTATCAGCTTATCTTTTGTCATAATAGCTAAAGCATAGGAGCCTTTTATCACCTTTACAGCATCCTGAACAGCCTTTACTATATCACCCTTATAATATTTTGCTATTAAAGCAGCTATCACTTCACTATCAATGGATGTACTGAAAATCATGCCCTGATCTTCCATTTGATCTCTTATCTCATAGGCGTTAATCAAATTTCCATCGTGGGATAATGCTAAATTACCGTTTTTATATTTAACCATAAGAGGTTGAGCATTTGCCGCAAAGCTTTGTCCCGATGTAGAATACCTGACATGCCCCAAAGCCATATCACCTTTTAATAGGTTCAGTATCTTTTCGTCAAAGACTTCGCTAACCAACCCCATGTCTTTGTAGCAAGTTATAATACCGTCATTGTTTATGGCAATTCCCGCACTTTGTTGTCCCCTATGCTGCAGAGCAATAAGTCCGTAATAGGCATCTGCTACCGAATTTATATTTCCTTTATCAAAAACTCCTACAATACCGCCCATCTGCACATCTCCTTATTAACCTAAAACTCTTCATTTCTTACTTTCAAATCTTTTTTTGCAATCTCTTCTTGCATGTTTACTCTATATAATTTTAATGCTTCTTTCAGGTAATCATATTTAACGGAAAGTATTTCTATGGCGAGAAGCCCCGCATTTTGCGCCCCGTCAATCCCCACCGTGGCAACCGGGATACCCGGCGGCATCTGAACAATTGACAAAAGTGCATCCATTCCTTCTAATGCAGAAGACTTGATAGGTATGCCTATAACAGGAAGTGTTGTATAAGCCGCTATAACCCCCGGTAAATGAGCCGCCTTCCCTGCAGCCGCAATAATTACTTCGATTCCCGTATCCTCAGCCTCTTTAGCATACTCGGCCGTAGCATCGGGAGTCCTGTGAGCAGATAACACTCTTATCTCGAAATCAACCTTAAAATCCTTTAATATTTTCACTGCTTTTGAAACTATAGATAAATCTGAATCGCTTCCCATAATAATTGCTACTTTTGGCTTATTTAAAGTCATTGAATCACCCTTTTCTTATAGTTTAGATATTTCAAAACATCAGTCCTTTGTTTTACCCCTATTATACCCTTATAATAGAAAATTTGCTTCATACACCTTTCACCGAAAAACCGCAGACCCTGTGATTTAAATACGGTTCTAGGCAAACTTGCGCATCCTGCCTATCTTTGCCTATCTTTTTAATGGGGGTACTTAACTTTTTATAAAATTAAAAAGACAGGCGGTGAAACCTGTCCATAATTAAAAAATTATAAAATGGATTGTATTTCACTCATAGTCAAACAATTTACGGTTGTTTGGTAGAAACTTTCGGACCCTATCCCCGATATTATATGAGTAATACATTTTTCGTCATTTATAGATTTATGGTAACATAGGAGCATATTATCGTCAATAAGGTTTTGACCTCATAAACGATTGACTTCCTACAGTTTATAATAATCCACTCCGGCCTTGAATATGTCTTGTTCTTTATTTCCCGGGACATTAATCCCTATAAATTCACCTTTTCTCTCCGAATGTGCCATTTTGCCCAGGATTCTGCCATCGGGGCTCGTAATGGATTCTATCGCTTTTACAGATCCATTAGGATTGCAGATATCGTACACAGCTGCTATTTGTCCGTTTTTCTCCATATCTTTAATGATTTCATCCATTGCCACAAACATTCCTTCTTTATGAGAAATAGGCAAGACATGAGTATCACCTACTTCAAATTTTGAAAACCAAGGAGACATTACGGATGTGATTCTTGTCGTTATCATCGTAGAAATATGTCTGCCGTTTCCATTGACTGTTAAACCGGCGCTGATTCTATCGCCAACTCCAGTCATACCAAAAGGCAATAAACCGGACTTTAACAATGCGTGAAAACCATTGCCTATCCCCAATACTAAACCATCCCTATTCTTTAAAAAATCTTCCAAAGATTCCTTTATTCTATTATCGTTTAAAACCGAAGTTATAAAATTCGTTGCACCGTAAGGCTCATTACCTCCATTAAAACTGCCTGCCAAAGCTATAATCTGTGACTTGGAAATCTCCATAGCCAAAATATTTAACGATTCTTCAATATGATGCCTTGACAAATTATTTATAATCAATGTATCTGCAGCAGCTCCGGCTTCTACAAAAGCCTTTACAATCTCATTTTCACTGTTGGTACCTAAAAATACAGGGATTAGAGCCCTTGGTTTTGCAAAAGCGATTTTGGGTTTAGCCATATTTCTTATTTTGTATTCAATTACTGAATTCTCGCTTTGTGCTCTTTCAGCTTCCAATTTTTCAATTCCGCTATCATTGGAATTTTTTACACCACTATATTTTGAAGGGAACACATCCTGTAGTGTCCCGGTCCATGCTTCATAAGCTTCATTTAAGGCTATAATAAAATTAAGTGTTTCTATCTGTTCAATGTTAGTTATCTCGCCCAATAAAATATAACCCAAGCCTGCCAGGCTTTCTGCATTAAATACGCCGTCCAATTCAATAATCAGTGAGCCAGGTAAATTAGAAAATAATTCTTCATAATCAATATCACCGGCAATTTTTAATCCCAATCTATTACCCAGACACATTTTCGTGAGTTCTGCGGCAGTTCCGCCTTCTTTTATCGTTGATGCAGAAATTATCTCACCTGTTTTTATAAGCTCTTGAACTTTATCATACATTTTCTTTAAATATGTAAAATCAGGCATATGGTTATCTTCTATTTTTATGGGCAAGAATACAACTTTGTTCCCTGCTTTTTTAAATTCTGAGGAAATCGCATCTTTAGCATCCATTACGGCTAGGGCAAATGTAACCAAAGTCGGAGGAACATGTATATCCATAAATGTTCCCGACATGCTGTCCTTGCCCCCTATGGCGGGCAGGCTTAATGCATTTTGTGCCTCGTAAGCGCCTAAAAGTGCCGCAAAAGGTTTCCCCCATTTACTTTCGTCCTCGCCTAACTTTTCAAAGTATTCCTGCATCGTCAGTCTTATTTTTTTATAATCTCCTCCCAAGGCCACTATCTTTGACACTGCCTGAATTACGGCATACAAGCCGCCATGAAAGGGGCTCCATTCAGACAAATAGGGATTATAACCGAAAGTCATCGCCGCAGCTGTATTCGTATCTCCTTTAAGAACCGGCAGTTTCATTAAAAGTCCCTCTGCAGGGGTATCTTGGTATTTACCACCGAAAGGTGCCATAACCGTATTGGCTCCGGCACTAAAATCAAATTTCTCCACTAATCCTTTTTGGCTGCAGACATTAAGCTGCTTTAAATTATCTAACCATTTGTCTTTTTTATTCTTATTTTGAATGATTGTAGAACTGAAATACGATTCTTCATCAGGAGCAATCACCCTCACATCAGTATGTTGACGTATGCCGTTTGAATCCAAAAAGCTCCTGTCTATATCAACAATTTTATTTCCTTTCCAAACCATTGTAAGTCTGTTGTTATCGGTTACCTCAGCAATCAAAGTTGCCTCTAAATTTCCTTCATTAGCATATTTAATGAATCTTTCTTTATCATCGTCACTTATAAGTACGGCCATTCTTTCCTGGGATTCCGATATGGCAAGCTCCGTACCGTCTAAACCCTCATATTTCACCGGAACGGCATCCAAGTTTATCAGCAATCCGTCGGCAAGCTCCCCAACTGCAACAGATACGCCGCCGGCACCAAAATCATTGCATTTTTTTATCATCTTGCTGACTTTTGGATTTCTGAACAATCTTTGTATATATCCTTCAATTGCGGCGTTGCCTTTTTGCACTTCGGCACCGCTTTTTTCAAAAGACTCTTCATCATGTTCTTTCGATGACCCTGTTGCACCGCCGCAACCATCCCTACCCGTTTTTCCCCCCAGAAGAATAATCACGTCTCCGGGTATTGGCTTTTCCCTCACTACATTTTCTTTGGGTGCCGCTGCCACAACCGCACCTAATTCCATCCTTTTGGCTACAAATCCCGGGTGGTATATTTCCGATACTTGACCTGCAGGAATCCCTATTTGACTGCCGTAAGAGCTGTATCCCGCCGCTGCTGTAGTAGTTATCTTCTTTTGCGGCAGCTTACCCTGTAATGTCTCGTCAATTGGAGTCCTCGGATCACCGCAGCCGGTAATTCTGATAGCTCCATATACATAGGATCTGCCGGACAAGGGATCTCTGATGGCACCGCCTAAACATGTCGCGGCTCCCCCAAAGGGTTCAATCTCTGTAGGATGGTTATGTGTCTCATTTTTGAACATTACCAACCACTTTTCAATTTTGCCGTCTATTTCGGCATCAACTTCTATGCTTGCCGCATTGATTTCATCGGATTCCTCCAGATCCTGCAGTTCTCCTTTTTTTCTCATCTCCCGCATTGTTATCTGAGCCAAATCCATTAGGCAGATTTCTTTGTGCTTATCTATATAAACAAAATTTCTGGCTTCTTTATATTTCTCGAAAGCTTTTTCTATAACATTCTTATATTTACCTTCCTCTATAGTAACCTTATCTATGACAGTGTTGAAAGTGGTATGTCTGCAGTGATCAGACCAATATGTATCAATAACCCGAATCTCGGTAATAGTAGGATTTCTTTTTTCCGTATTCTTAAAGTAATCAATAGTGAACTGCAAATCTTCTTTTGTCATTGCCAAGCCTAAGGATTCCAACAATTCTTCCGAGTTATTGTTATCAATAAAGCCATCCAAAATGTCTACCTGCTGCGGGCTTTTTACCGATTCTTTTAAAGCATCGGGTTTTACTTTTGCCGCTTCCCTCATCTCTACCGGATTGATATAGTAGCCTTTTATCTTTTGAAAATCCTTATCACTGATACTGCCTTTGACAATAATTGTAACCGCCGTTTTCACTTCAGGTTTTTCGTCTTTTGAAAGAACTTGAAGGCATTGAGCTGCGAAATCTGCTTTTTGATCATATTGTCCCGGCAAGAATTCTACGGTAAAAAATCTGTCATCTCCATTTATTTCTAATTCCTCTTCGTATATCAAGTCAACAATGGGGTCAAAGAACATAACAGGTTTTGCTTTTTCACATATTTCTTCGCTTATTCCTTCAATATCAACCCTTTGTATGATTCGAATACTTTCCAACTTCTCTATTTTTAAAAAATCTTTCAGTTCTTTTAATAGCATATTTGATTCAACAGCGTACTCCGGTTTCTTTTCTATATATAATCTTCTGACTTTGTCCAAACGTTTTCACTCCCATATTTAATCTATCTTATTATTTTACTCCAATTAGAAAAAAATTGCGAAGAAATTTTTGGCTAAAAGATACACAAAGCGGAAAGTGGAAAGCAGAAAGGCAGGTGTGCCCGTCTCTCACAACCGTCAACAATCGCTCGGCAATCGTTAGGCTATGGCTTAGCTATTGCTCAACAATCGTTCACTTATCGTTCAACTATTTTCCCTGACATTGGCAATATTTCAATCGCGGCATCGGTTCCCGGAATAGAAATATATTTTTCTTCACATGTGGGGTTAATTAGTATAAAAACATTCCTACCTTCCAAGCTTCTTTTAAAACCATATACATCATCATCAATCTTAAGGGATTCAAAATCGCCCTTTACAAAAATCTCATCTTTATTCCTTAATTGAATCATCTCTTTATAATAAGATAGAATCTCTTTATTCTCTTTTCCCCAAGGATAGGTCCTTCTGTTATCCGGGTCCGAATGACCTTTTACACCCGCTTCGTCACCGTAATATATACAAGGAACTCCGGGGAAAGTCATCTGCATGATTATGATAAGCTTTAATGCTTTTAAAGCCATAAAGATATCATCAAAATGTTCCTCAAATACAGTCAGTATTCTTGGTATATCATGGCTACTTATCAGATTTAAGCATGCGTAAAAATTATGTTTCGGATAGTTCTCATATAGACTCATGACTTTTCGATGGGTTAAATTAGCATTTGCTTTATTTTTTATAAAATCAATAAAAATCTTTCTCAAAGGATAATTGGTGACTGAATCCAGTTCATGACCGTAGAAATATTCCCGCCTGATATCGTAACTTACCTTGTTTGAAGCGTCTTCCCAGACTTCACCTATAAGCACGGACTCCGGGTCAACTGATTTCATTTTGGTCTTTAGCAGCTTAATGAATTCATCGGGCAACTCATCAGCTACATCCAATCTCCATCCTTTTGCCCCTTTTCCCATCCAATGTTCTATGACGCTATCCCTGTCTTTGATAATAAAATCTATATAGGAAGGCTCCATTTCATTCACGTTCGGCAAAGCTTCTACGCCCCACCAACACTTATACCCCTCAGTGCCTTCAAACTGATACCATTTATAATACTTGGAATCCTTTGAGTCACAGGCCCCTAATTCCGGGTAATTACCGTAACGGTTGAAATATAAACTGTCATCTCCCGTATGGCTGAAAACACCATCCAATACTACCCTTATACCCATGGCCTCGGATTTTTCACATAATAGAATGAAATCTTTATCCTCACCTAACATAGGCTCTAATTTTTTATAGTCACCGGTATCATATCTATGGTTACTGCTTGCCTCAAATATAGGGTTGAGATAAATAGCGCTTATCCCCAACTCTTTTAGAAATGACAGTTTTTCTATTATGCCCTCTATATTACCCCCAAAAAAGTCCCATCTTATAACTCTGCCCTCTTTATCCTTTACGTAATATGGCTCATCATCCCAATTGCCGTATATAAAGGAGTTTTTCTTGGGGCTCTTAACTATTGGATAATCCTTATTATAAAACCTATCCGGAAATATCTGATATACTATTGCATTTAAGAACCATTGCGGAATATCATAGGTCTTTTCATAAACCGTGATTTGATAACGAATGGGATTATCCTTATATGTACATCCCAAACCCCCTAATCGTTCGGCATTGTTTCCGTAAAAAATCACTTCTTCGGAAGTCGCAACGGTAAAATAATAGAAAATTAAGCCCGTATATCCGGCAGTGTTGAATTCAGCCTTATAATATGCTAAATTGTTGCGTTCCTCACGAATATCCATTTTTATTTCGTATTCTTTTTCTTTATCAACGATATTTAAAAATACTGCAGATATAGATAATGGAACTGAAATAGCTATAGAAAGAGTTGTTCCCTCTTCTATAGCACCAAAAGGATTTCTATATTTCAAATCATGGGAATCATGGTAAATATTCATCTTTTACATCCTGCCTTTACGCCCCATATTTCATGGGCATATTCCAATATAGTTCTGTCACTGGAAAATATTCCGGAATTAGCGATATTCATCAGAGCCTTTTTCTGCCATGAAATCTTATCCTTATACATCTCATCAATTCTATCTTGAGCCTTTACATAGGAATCAAAATCCTTGAGCACAAAATATTCATCATTTCCAGTTATCAAAGAATCGTATATAGCCGCGTATTCCTCTTTCTTTTTTAAATCAGAATTTGCAAAGCCGTCAATTATTCTTTTTATCCTCGTATCATTATTGTAGTATTCAATTGAGTTATAACCGCCATTTAAATAATAATCCATGACTTCTTTTTCGGTCAGTCCGAAAACCACAATATTATCATCACCGGCGGCATCCTTTATCTCTATATTGGCACCGTCTAATGTGGCTATCGTCACAGCCCCGTTCATCATGAATTTCATGTTTCCGGTACCGGATGCTTCTTTTGTAGTCGTAGATATTTGCTCACTCACATCTGCAGCCGGTATTATCCTTTCCGCAAGGGATACCTTGTAATCCTCAATAAATATCACTTTTATTTTATTTTTGATTGAACTGTCATTATTGATTTTATCTGCCACTGTATTTATCAGTTTTATGGTTTGTTTGGCAACCCAGTAGCCGGGTGCCGCCTTGCCCGCAAAGATAAAGGTTCTGGGGGTTATATCCAAATCCGGGTTATCCAAAAGTCTATTATATAGGTTTATGATGTTCATAAGATTTAATAGCTGCCTTTTATAAGCATGAATCCTTTTTACGTGGACATCAAAAATCGAATCCGGGTCAATACACACATCGTGTTTGTTTTTAAGATTATTAATCAATGCAATTTTATTATTCCTTTTGATTTCCGCAAGCTTCTCTAAAAAATCGTTATCGTTTATATGGCATTCAAGCTTTGATAAATCTGTCGGATTTTCTATCCATCTCTTTCCTATGCTTTCAGTAATCAGTTTTGAAAGTTCGGGATTTGATAGAAGCAACCATCTTCTATGGGTAACCCCGTTTGTTTTATTACTGAATTTATATGGATAATAGTTGTAAAAATCGGACATAACTTGTTTTTTCAAAATTTCAGAATGGATCTTGGCAACGCCATTGACTGTCTTGCTGCCAACCACAGCCAAATGAGCCATTCTTATATAACCGTCTCCCACAATAGCCATTTTTGATATCCTTTCCCAATCCCCTTCGTATTGATGCCACAGTTCATTACAAAATCTCTCGTTAATTTCGTTAATTATCATAAATATACGGGGAAGGAGGCTTTTAAACATGTCGATATTCCATTTTTCCATGGCTTCAGGCAAAATAGTGTGATTGGTATAAGAGACCGTCCTTGTGGTAATCCCCCATGCTTTATCCCAATTCAAACCCTCTTCATCCATAAGAATTCTCATAAGCTCGGGTATAACCAGAGCAGGATGGGTATCGTTTATTTGTATTGCTACATGCATATCAAAATTGGAAATATCACCGTACAGTTTTTTATACCTTCTCACTATACTTTGAACCCCCGCCGATACAAAGAAGTATTGCTGTTTTAACCGAAGTAGCCTGCCTTCTTCTATATCACTGTTGGGATAAAGTATCTGTGATATTGTTTCCGCGTTATATTTTTCTTCAATAGATTTTAGGTATTCACCGCGACTGAATAAAGCATAATCGAAGTCTTTTTGTACTGTTTCCGCACTCCAAAGCCTGAGGGTATTAACCGTATTATTTCTGTAACCTATAATGGGCGTATCATAAGGCACCGCCAATACGCTATCATAAAACTCGTGTTTTATAACCAGTTTGTCCGATTCCCAAATTTCTTTAATATATCCTCCGAATTTTACTTCCACGGCTTTATCATATTTTCTTAGCTCCCATATACCCCCGGTGGTAAGCCAATTATCCGGCAGCTCTACCTGGTATCCGTCTATAACTTTCTGCTGAAAAAAACCGTATTTGTATCGTATGCCGCATCCGTGACCTGCTATGTTCAAAGAAGCCATAGAATCCAAAAAGCATGCCGCAAGTCTACCCAAACCGCCGTTGCCCAGCCCTTGATCATTCTCCATATCGATTATCTCATCATAATCCACATTAAGCTCTTTGATGGCTTCTTTAAAAATATCCAATATGCCTAAATTGATTAGATTGCTTTCCAAAAGCTTTCCCAAGAGAAACTCCATGGAAAAATAATAGACTTGCTTTTCCTTATTCTTTTTATACCTGTTATTTGTTAAAATTCTATTTTCATTGCTGTATTTTCTTACTACATTCCCGATAGCAAGATAAACATTTAGTTTGCTTGCGTCCTTCAGCTCTACACCGAAATTTCCTCTCAACTCATCTAAAATATCATTCTTCAAGCTTTTTGTGTCCGTAGGTTTTGTTAAGGCCATTATTTTTCCCCCATTATTTTCTCATATAGCTTTTTATACTCGTTAGAAGATTTCTGCCAGCTATTATCTAATCTCATGGCACTATACATTATTCTTCTCCACACGTCTTTGTTATTATATAATTTAAGCGCATAGCCAATTGTATCATTCAATTCATCGGCATTGTAGTTTTTAAAACCAAAACCGGTACCTTCACCGGTAAATTCGTTATACGGAATTACCGTGTCCTTGAGTCCCCCTGTTTCCCTCACAACAGGTATAGAACCATACTTTGATGCAATCATTTGACCCAAACCGCAAGGTTCAAATAATGAAGGCATTAAGAAAATATCTGATGCGGCATATATTTTATGCGCTACTCTGTCGTTAAACAATATTTTTACGGATATGTCCTTAGGATATCTATTGTTAAACTCATATAGCATTTCCTCATAATGCTTATCCCCGGTTCCCAGTATAACAACCTGCGCACCTTTTCTTACGATGTCCTCCATTTTTATAAGAACCAGGTCCAGCCCTTTTTGCTTAACCAGCCTTGTTACCATACCTATAAGCGGAATTCTTTCACCTACATTTAAGCCTAATTCTTCCTGTAGTCTCAATTTATTTAATACTTTTAAATCAAAAGTTTCTTCATCATATTTTTTAAATATATAAGGATCGGAAGACGGATTATAAATGCTGTAGTCAATACCGTTTTCTATACCGAAAAGTTTATCATCTTTAGCACGAAGAATATCATCCAACCTTTCACCGTATAAAGGTGTTTTTATCTCCTCTGCATAATTATGACTGACAGTAGTGATTATATCTGAATAATTCAGGCCGCCCTTCATAAAACTCACCCCGCCGTAAAATTCCAAGCCGGAGGTATTAAACTCTTCAGTTCTAAATCCCAACAAATCCTCCCATATTTCACTGGGGAAAACACCCTGATAGTACAAATTATGAATGGTAAATATAGTTTTTATATCGTTGTACTGAGGATAATCGATTCTTATCATAGGTGCTATCATTCCGGTATGCCAGTCATGGCAGTGTATTACATCCGGTAAAAAATCAATATATTCCAATGAATCTATCACAGCTCTTGAGAAAAAAGCAAACCTTTCCGCTTCATCATAATATCCGTACATGCCGGTACGTTTAAAATAATACTCATTATCAATGAAATAAAAAGGAACTCCCTCTTTCTCCAAATACTCAATGCCGCAATATTGTTTTCTCCAACCCACATCGACTGTAAGAGCATTTAATTTTTCCATATTCCTTTGATAATCATAAGGTATATCGGAATACTTCGGCAAAATCACTCTGGCATCTAAGCCTAATTTTCTCATCTCTTTTGATAAGGAATATATAACCTCTCCCAAACCTCCGCTTTTTAGAAAAGGTGCAGATTCTGAAACAGCAAATAAAACCTTTCTCATTATCCCACCGCCTTAAATAATTTGGTTCTTTTCAACTATTATAGGGTTATCCATCGTCCCCTTTAATATTTTTCCTTTTGTAATAACTACATTTTTATCCAATATAGCATGCTCCAAAACAGCATCCCTTTCAATTTTGGCGTTCTGCATTATGATGCAATGGTCTGCCATCGCACCCAAGCCAATACTAACTCTTCTGAATAAAATAGAATTAGACACCGTGCCGTCTATATTACAGCCGCTGCCAACTAAAGAATTCTTTGCTTTTGCATCACTGCCGTATTTCGCGGGAGGTTCATCCTTGGCTTTAGTGAAAACAGGCCATGCTTCGTCGAACAGACTATTCATACAGTCCTCACACAGAAGCTCCATGTTCTTTTCATAGTAAGATTTTATTGAATCAATTTTAGCGAGATATCCTTCATATTCATAAGTATATATTTTTAGATTGTTTTTTAATTGAAACACTGATTCTATTAAAAGATCATGATCGGCTCCTAAAATTCTTTTATTTATGATATCAATAAACATCTTTCTTTCCATCATAATTGTTTCTAAAAATATATTATTGGATCCCTTTTTGTTGTTTATAATATCTATTAATCTACCGTCTCTATCAATAATTAAAGAGTCTGATTTTTTATATGCTTCAGTACCTGTTTTTATTTTTTTATAAGCCAAAGTTATGTCCGCATTATTTTTCTTATGTGTATTCAACATTTCTTTATAATCCATCGTGCCGATAAAATAACTCGGAGATATTACAACATACTTTTCCTTTGAATAATATATATAATCAAGATAGTCAGATATAATATCCATATCACTGCTTCTCATACCGGGATAGAAATTTTGCAGAGGGCTGAAAATGAAAATACCTTTGTTTTTTCTTTCCAGGTCCCATGATCTACCCGTCTGAATATGATCCGTTATAGAACGATATTTATCTCTTGTAAATATAAAAACATGATTTATTCCCGAGTTTACCATATTTGATATAGCAAAATCAATGATTCTGTATCTTCCGGCAAAAGGTATGGCAGCTATGGGTCTATTATATGTAATCTCTCTTATCCTATTTTCATCTTCGTTCAGGTTTATAATGCCCAATATGCTATTCATAAACAGTACCCCCCTCCATTAAATAATCATCGGGAACGATTGCAATAGAGGATGAGTCGGTATTCCCCACGGTACAACCGGGTTCTATTTCGCATCTATTGCCTATTATGCTTCTATTTAGTGTGACATTTTCTTTAATCTTTGTGTTTTCCATTACTACCGTATCAGTAACAGTAGCACCTTTTGCAACAAAAACCCCCGGGAATATAACTGAGTTAATAATCGTTCCGTAGATTTTACATCCTTCGCCAATTAAAGAATTGATTATTTTTGAATCCTCGCCAATATATTGAGGAGGTTGGGTATAAGCGGATGAATAGATTCTCCAATTGGTATCAAAAAGATTAAGCTCATCTTTCTTAAGTAAATCCATATTTGCTTCCCATAAACTCTCTATAGTCCCTACGTCTTTCCAGTAACCTTTAAAAGGATATGCCATCAGTTTCACGCCGGAAGCCAACATTTTCGGTATAACATTTTTACCGAAGTCATTGCTTGATTCTTTATCAAGTTCATCTTCAATAAGAAACTTTCTAAGTATTTTCCAATTGAACAAATAAATTCCCATGGAAGCCAAATTGTTTTTGGGATTCTTCGGTTTTTCTTCGAATTCATATATTTCGCCATTTTCTTTGGTATTCATAATACCGAACCTACAGGCTTCCGATAAGGACACTTCCAACACAGCTATAGTTGCTTCCGCACCGCTGTTTTCATGGAAATCAATCAACTTTGTATAATCCATTTTGTAAATATGGTCCCCGGAAAGAATAAGCACGTATTTAGGTTTGTGTATATCAATGAATTCAATATTTTGGTACACGGCGTTTGCCGTCCCTTTATACCATTCCCCGCCTTTATCGTTTAAATAAGGCGGCAATATTGTTACGCCTCCGTCTCTCCTGTCAAGTCCCCAGGGAGCCCCTATACCAACATAGGAGTTTAGTACCAAAGGCTCAAACTGTGTCAGCACTCCCACTATTTCGATATCGGAATTGGCACAATTGCTAAGGGTAAAGTCTATTATCCTATATTTGCCTCCGAATGCCACTGCAGGCTTCGCAAGTTTTTTTGTCAGGCTGCCCAACCTTGAGCCTTGACCTCCTGCCAATATCAATGCTATTACTTCCTTTGACATTATTTCTCCCCCCTTTTTTTAACGGTAGTTTAAACGATAGTTTAA
>CAYXAT010000006.1:23970-27596 GCA_964462065.1 uncultured Clostridiaceae bacterium
CCTTTGACATTATTTCTCCCCCCTTTTTTTAACGGTAGTTTAAACGATAGTTTAACAATAGTTGAACAGTTGTTAAGCGAATTACGTAATTATGTCATCCTGAGGAAATTGCACAGCAATTCCCGAGGTATCTTGGGCTCTAAAGTAAAACTCTATAACTTATTAGTACATTAAAGATTCTTCAGTCGTAGACTCCTTCAGAATGACGACCTTGCTACCGCTGAGCTATCGCCTAGCAATTGCTCGGCGATTGCTTGGCTATCGCTCCTCTATCGTTCTACTATCGTTCTCCTATCGTTCTACTATCGTTCTACTATCATTTAAAACAGGTTTTAAATAGATTGTTGCTAACGGCGGTATTCTTAGATTTATGTGATATGGTTTGCCGTGAGCCTCTCCTTCATAGGACAATATATTCCCTTCGTTAGTTACATTAGAACCCCCGAATTTTCCGCTGTCGGAATTAAAAGTCTCATAGTATTCATAATTCTCGGGAACACCTATTTGATAAACTTCGTAAACTACCGGAGTAAAATTACACACTATTAATGTAAAATCCTCATCTGACTTTCCCTTTCTAATGAAGCTTATTATGCTTTGTGAATAGTTATTGGCATCAATCCACAAAAATCCTTCTTTATCATGGTCTGTTTCCCAAAAAGTCTTCTCATCTTTATAAAAATAGTTTAATTTCCTCACATAATTATGCATATACCGGTGCATCTCATAATCCAACATAAACCATTCCAAGCTATCGTCAAAATTCCATTCTCTGAACTGGGCAAATTCATTTCCCATAAAGCTGAGCTTTTTACCCGGATGTGCCATCATATAAGCATAAAACATTCTTAACGAAGCGAACTTTTTCCAATAATCACCCCACATCTTATCAATCATAGACTTTTTCCCGTGAACTACTTCATCGTGAGAAAGAGGAAGAACGAAATTCTCCTTATATGCATACATCATAGAAAAAGTAATCAGATTATGATGCCACTTTCTATTCACGGCATCCAGGCCCATATACTCCAACATGTCATTCATCCAACCCATATTCCACTTATAATTAAACCCCAAGCCTCCCGTATAAGCCGGTGCAGTAACCAAAGGCCAGGAGGTCGATTCCTCTGCTATAATAAGGGTGTAAGGATATTTCTGAAAAATTGCTTTGTTAAGCTGCCGTAAGAACTCTATAGCCTCTAAGTTCTCCCTTCCTCCGTATTTGTTAGGAGTCCAATCCCCGGTTTTCTTTTCATAATCCAAGTAGAGCATACTTGCCACCGCATCTATTCTGAATCCGTCTACATGATAATACTCCAACCAATACATTGCATTTGATATAAGAAAGCTTTGCACTTGCTTTTTCCCCAAATCGAAATAACAAGTCCCCCAATTATAGTTTTCCGCTCTTTTTTCATCCTCATATTCAAATAGCCTTGTACCATCAAATCTATAAAGTCCTTGCTCATCTTTGCAAAAATGCCCCGGCACCCAATCCAATATAACGCCCAAACCGGCTTCATGACATTTCTCTACTAAATACATTAAGTCTTCGGGAGTGCCGTAACGACTGCTGGGAGCATAGTATCCCGTAATCTGGTAACCCCATGAAGCATCAAGAGGATGTTCCATGACGGGCATCAACTCTATATGGGTATATCCCATATCATTTACATATCCGGGCAATTCCTCCGCCAATTCTTTATAGCTTAGAAATCTGTTATCTTCTCCTCTTTTCCATGAGCCTAAATGGACTTCGTAAATATTTAAAGGTTTATTATAGGGCGTGCTTTTTTCTTCCGCCCATTTTATTTCGTTTTCGTCCCAATCATGTTTTTCGAAAGCTATGACCTTTGAAGCAGTTTTAGGCCTTGTTTCGGAATGAAAAGCAAAAGGGTCGGCTTTCAATAAGGTTTTACCGTCGCTGCCGGTTACTGCATATTTATATTCGCTCCAATATGTAACTCCCGGAACAAAACCTATCCAAAACTCGCTGCATTTATGCCTCATCATCACATTTACACTAGGATCCCAACCGTTAAAACTCCCGACAACCGATACTTTCTTTGCATGAGGAGCCCATACGGTAAAAAGCACACCTTGCGTATTTTCTATTTCACAAAATTGGGAGCCCAAGACTTCATAAGCATGATAGTTTTTTCCCAAAACAAATTGATGTAGTTTATCATAGTTTAATTCTAACAGATCGACCCTTTTATCCTCTGCCCTTTCTATACTGCTTGACCTTCCGTATTTAAATGTAATATCCTTTAATCTGTTAATGATATCATCATTAAAATCGTTTAAATCTAACTTCCATTCCCAATTTCCCCGGGCAATACCCGGTGTATTCATCCTTGCCTCCGAACCCAGGCATAGAATATCTTGAATGGGCGTTATCACCGTATTGCCTATACTTCTATATGCAAATTCAATGATACCCCATATTATTTGTTTTTCGTCTTGCTTTATATCAACATCCATATATGATAATATGCTTTTTGCATTATCATAGTTTTCTTCGATTAATTTTTTATACCATCCAAGCAAAGTGTCGTTATCATGGGTTCCGGTATAAACAATAAGGTTTTGTTCGTATATATCTCTATCAAATTGCAAAACCTTCATTCCGGGTAAAGAAAACCTGTTTTTTAGTGCTATCACTTCCGGTGTAATGATACCCAAATCTTCCGCTATAATAGAAATGTTTTCTTTAGTTATCATTTTTAGCAAATCGCATCCGGGGGCCTTTACCCATTGCCCGTTTATTGCACTGGTTTCCCCAAAATCAATCTCCCAATAGCTTTCCAGTCCGCGAAAATGGTCTATTCTAATGATATGTGATAAGTCTTTTTGCCTTTTAAATCTTTGTGCCCACCAATTAAACTTATCCTTTTCCATCTCATCCCAATTATATATCGGATTGCCCCAAAACTGTCCTTCATCCGAGAAGTAATCCGGCGGAACCCCGGAAAGCTTCTTTGGTTTTCCTTCATTATCTAAAATAAAATATTTAGGCCTTGACCACACATCGGCGCTATCGTGTGCCACGTACAAAGGCATATCCCCTATTATTTGTATTCCGTTTTTCTCCGCATAACCCTTAGCTGCCTTCCATGAAGCATAAAATTCAAACTGTTTTCTTTTTTCTTCCATTATCTCGGCTTTATAAAAAGATTTATAATAGTTTATTGATTCTTTTCTTCTGAAAGCTATGTCTTTATCCCATTTATACCAGGGCAAGCCTTTAAAATGCTTTTTTAAAACTGAAAATAACGCATAATCCATAAGCCAATATCTGTTTTCCCTTTCAAAATCAGCGTACTTCAAATCGGCTTTTACTTTACCTATATATCGAGTATCTCCGGCAAATGCCGAATAACATTTATAGGGAGAGCCTTCCTCCATTACGGGATTCTGAGGAAGTATTTGCCAATATGATTGTTCACTCTTTTTCAGCAAATCAATAAACTCGAAACATGAATCAAAACTCGGAAGGGATGAGATATGGAGCAATATTCCGCATCTTCTATGTAAAATAGGATTCATAACAGCACCTCCGGAAAATGCTTTTGTAATATTATTCTAATTGATTTTTACAAATAATACAATTTAGAAAGGCAAAT
>CAYXAT010000006.1:27696-31744 GCA_964462065.1 uncultured Clostridiaceae bacterium
TTTGTAATATTATTCTAATTGATTTTTACAAATAATACAATTTAGAAAGGCAAATTTTAAGTGGGAATGAGAGCAATGTTAACTCTCTTTATACATCATGATGGGCACAAATGCCAACAATGCCATTCCAAGCATTATATAATATACATTTAGGTAATTTCCTGTCCGTTGGTATATATTTGCCGAAATAATAGGTCCTACCATGGATGCCGGTATCAATGCCGTTACAATGGCACTGAGATTTTGGGGATAATATTTTTCTCCGAATCTTTTTTTTGTTAAAGCTGCTGATAATGTAGGTGAGGAACCGTAACCCATGCCACCCATGATAAATCCTATAGTTATAAAGGTGATTATACCGGTTTTATTTGTCATTATTGCAAGAAGCATCCCTACAATAAACACCGTATTACCTATTGACATGGCTTTTCTGCCGCCAATTTTATCTACTATAGCTCCAAATCCCAACCGTCCCAAACCGTTACCCACTGAAACCATTCCCACCATTAAGGCTAATGAACCGGTCGTTACTCCCGCTTCCGTAGCCATATATCCGGCATTGGAAACAACCCCCAGACCAATAGAAGAAGCTATGACAGACCAGAGAAATATCATCCAAAAATTCTTACTCTTTATTACACCTGATAAAGGTAAGTCCTTTGATTTTTTCAATTCTACTGCACCCTTTTCCGCTGATTCGGGATTCTTAATAAACATTGAGCCCAGTAAGAATAAGGCAAAAAACACAATTGCCAATATCCTGAAGGTAGAAAACCATGTCAATACATCCATTATTCTTTTTACCGCAATACCCAATATCAGACTTCCCAATCCCATACCCATCAACAAAGTGCCTGTAACAAATCCGGCTTTCCCCGGCATCCATTTTGGAACAGTGGATAATATCGCATTATAGCTAAGCCCCACACCCAGCCCGCACAATACTCCATAAGACAGATATAATCCCCAAACACCTGTAATTTTAGAAGCCGAGAAGAACCCGATTAAAAACAAAACTGCGGATACCAAAATAACATTACTTAGGGGTCTTCTTTTTAAGATAAGTCCTGATAATATTGAACCTAGGCAAAATGTTATCATGCTTATGGAAAAAGTAACTGAGGTTTGGCTCCTACTCCAACCGAAAGCCGCTTCAAGGGGGGCGGCAAATAGTGACCATGCATAAATAAGGCCTAAAAATAACATTAAAGATGTTCCTATGATCAATGTCTTTTTCCCCACAAGGCTACCTCCTGTTTAGTCTCATTTTAATAAAAAGTCCCCCTTCAGAGAAACTTAAATGCTCTAAAGGGGAGCCTCTTTATAATTTATCTTATTCCGCCCAAATTTCTTCGTCTGTAGGCGGTGCATCCTTCCTTGGATATGCTATAGTAGCTATATTTAATAAATGTTCATAAGTGAGATTCTCAGATATACTATTTCCGCCCCAAGAACCACAACCCAACGAAGGTGTAGGATTCAAATTAGTAAACAGTCCTCCGCCGCCTGCTGCAATGCCGGGAACATTGACTAAAAGTCTACCTACAGGCAGTTCCACTGCCGCATATTCTATCTTTTCCTTATCATTGGAATGCACTACAGCAGTGTGCCCCGCACCTTGATATAATAAATTGGCCTTGGCGATTTCCACACCATCTTCAAAATTTTCATAAGTGGTAAGTATTAGCACTGGACAAAGTTTTTCGCCACATAACAAGTCCTCTTTGCCTCTTGATTCTGTGAATACAACTAAAGCCGAAGTATCCTCAGGAACATCTATTCCGGCTTTTTTTGCTATTACAAAAGCTGGTTTACCTATTATATCGGCTTGAAGTCTGCCGTCTTTGAACAGCGCATTCCTAACTTTATCCACTTCGGCACTATCTTCTATGTAATAAACTCCACTTTTCCCAAATGCTTCAACCATTGCATCTTTCCTATCCTTATGTACTATTGCCGACTGATTGCAGGCGCATATAACACCGTTATCAAAGCTTCTTCCCATAATTATAAACTGGGCTGCCAAGTCCAAATCATCATAATCCTTATCTATAACAGCCTGCACATTGCCCTGCCCCACGCCGAAAGCCGGCTTCCCGCTAGAATACGCTGCTTTAACCATACCCATTCCCCCGGTTGCCACTACTACATCAGCCGCCGCCATCAAAGCTTGGGTTGCTTCAATGCTCGGATCTTTGACAATCTGTATTACATTATCAGGTGCATTGATTTCAGCCAATGCCTTATTCATATATTCTACGGTCTTTGTTGTGGTTCTTTTTGCCCTTGGATGGGGAGATACGATTAGCGTATTTCTTCCTTTGATTGCCAAAATAGCATTACCCAATGGAGTTATTGTAGGATTGGTTATTGGTGAAACCGATGCAACAACACCTTTAGGATGTGCTACATATACCAAGCCCTTTTCCTCGTCTCTCCTTATTATTCCCACTGACTTCCTATTCTTCATAGTAAGCCAGACGCCGGAACCCATGGTAGTATTTTTTATAATTTTTGATTCCACATTTCCCATATTAGTTTCTTCGATAGCCAGCTTGGCCAATTCCTCAGCATTATCCGAAACAGCCTTATTGATTACACGACACATCAAATCCACTTCTTCCTGGGTGCATTTTTTCATTTTCTCAAAAGCAACTCGTGAATTTGCTAATAATACATCAAGTCCTTGATTCATCTTTGTTTCTCCTTTCTCTCATCTTTTAAGTTCGGTTTATTTTTTAAAAACCATTATTAATTACTCTAAAATCAACCTTGTAATCCACAAAAAAGCTAAAAGTTTGGCAACAAATATTACTTATGTATAAATATAGTATAACTTATTTGGCATAATTTTAAAATGAATTTACGCCCCCATTATTGTTTAACCAATCATAAATAGAATTGGCAATAAAGTTCGCTATGTAAAAACCATACTTTTTTAATCATTGCTTTTTTCGGCTTTGCTGATTTGTTTTAAAACCAGGGCGAACACTCCGCCAAGCAGAGCCAATATAGACATAAGAATAAAGCCTGCTACATAGCTTTTAGTTTTATCATAGAAAAGCCCCACTAAAAAAGGACCTATAAGCACGCCAATATTCAGACAGGTTGATAATATTCCATAACCTAAACCTACTTGTTCTTGGGGCAGATATTTTGGCACCAAAGAGAAAACCGGCGATGGTATAAACGACGCTGATAAACCTATCAAACTTCCTATTAATAACGGATTAACCCCGCCCCTCGGCACTAACAACAACGCTATAGCCAAACCGATGCTTCCTCCTAAAATAAAATATTCCTCATTACCGAATCTGTCCGTCAGGTATCCCACAAATGTGCTGAACAGCAAAGCGCCCACCATAAGTAAGCTCGTTAAAAAACCTGCATAGCTTGCATCATAACCCACAGAAATATAATAATCGCTTCCGAAGGCCAGAAAAGATATAGACGAGGCATTATACATCATCCAAACAATTGCAATAAGCCATATAGCCCAACCGGTTTTGCCTGCCGCATAAAAGGATTCCCTAAAAGAAACTTTTTTTTGCCCCGTTCCTTCGGCTTTTTCCGATGAATCCTGGTATCTAAAGAAGAATAATATAAGAACAAATAAACAATATACAGATGTTATAAGTAAGGGCACTCTCCAATTTGTCGCCGCAGCTAAAGGACTGAAAGTATTTAGTGTTAGTATGGTGCCCAAAGGCATTGCCGTATTGAATACCCCCATGGCGACACCCATATCCTTTTTATCGAAAATCCTGGACAGAACTTGCGGCGCTACTATAGCTATGATAAGGGCACCGATACCGGAAACTATTCGGCCTATCATTAGCATGGTAAAATTATTGCCCAAACCCACCATCACTGAACCTATAAGGGCAATAATCAAAGAACCTATACCTACCCGCCTTGAACCATATATATCGGATAGGATACCACCGGGAATTGATATAATAATACCCGGTAAACCGAAAAAGCTCATCAAGGCTCCTGCCTGAGCATGAGAAATCCCTAAAGACTTTATAATATATCCGAATAACGG
>CAYXAT010000007.1:0-23829 GCA_964462065.1 uncultured Clostridiaceae bacterium
ATTCTTAGGTTCGTAACTCTTTTTCTGCGTGATATATTTTTTAGAGGCATTATCGGTAATATACATCGATATTTATCAGGCTACACTACTTGAAATTAATTAGGTGTAATTTCGGCATCAGCAATCGCTCGGCAATTGTTAGGCAATTGCTCGGCTATTGCCCGGCTATTGCTTGGCTATTGCTCAACAATCGTTCACCTATCGTTTTAATAGGACTTGTTATTGAATAAAAAACTTGTTTAATATAATATAAGAGAAGCGGAATGCAGTAATTATTTGGAGGATATGATGAATAAATTTTTGGACAATCTTAACAAAGAACAAAAAGAAGCAGTTTTAAATACGGAAGGTCCTGTCCTTATATTTGCCGGTGCGGGTTCGGGGAAAACAAGGGTCTTAACCTATAGAATAGCATATTTAATTGAAGAAAAAGGGGTTCATCCCTCAAACATATTGGCTATTACATTTACAAACAAAGCGGCTACCGAAATGAAAGAGCGTGCTATGAGGCTGTTAAAAACACCTGGCGATATGTGGATCTCCACCTTTCACTCAGCATGTGCCAGAATACTCAGGATAGAAACTGAGTTTTTAGATGGATATAAAAAAAACTTTATAATCTTCGACGGATATGATCAAGAGAAACTGATCAAAGAATGCCTAAAAGAATTAAATTATAATGAAAAAAACTTTCCTGCCAGGGAAATGTTATCTGTAATATCAAATGCCAAAGACCAATTATTAAACCCGATAAAATTTGCCGACAGATATGCAAACGATTTTCGTTTAACTAAAATAAGTAATATATATACTCTGTATCAAAAGAAATTAAAATCCAACAATGCCATGGACTTTGATGATATTCTTTTTAATACTGTTATGCTTTTAAGAGGCAATGAAAACATCCTAAGAAAGTATCAGCAAAGGTTTAAATATATAATGGTGGATGAATATCAAGATACAAATAATTGCCAATATAATTTAGTAAATCTGTTGGCTAAAGAACATAATAACCTTTGCGTTGTGGGAGATGATGACCAGTCAATATATGAATGGAGGGGTGCTGATATAAGAAATATATTGAACTTCGAAAAGGACTTTCCCAATGCAAAAGTGATAAAGCTTGAAAAAAACTATCGATCTACGCAAAATATTTTAGAGGCGGCAAACAGCGTTATTGTTAATAATTATGGCCGAAAGAAAAAGCATTTATGGACGGATAGAATCGGGGGCTCACCTATAGTTTACTATAAAGGTGAAGATGAGAGAGATGAGGCTGCCTTTATTATAGAAGAAATTAAAAATTCTTATGACGGATTAGATGATTTTGCAGTATTGTATAGAACTAATGCACAATCAAGAATATTTGAGGAGCTTTGTATTGCTAACGGGATACCATATAAAATAGTAGGCGCACATCGTTTTTATGATAGAAAAGAAATAAAAGACGTTATTGCCTATCTCAGGGTGCTACAAAATCCCGAAGGCGATGCAAGCCTTCAAAGAATTATAAACATACCTAAAAGGGGTTTAGGGAAAGCTACATTGGAAGCCTTGGATAAGTATTCCGTAAAAAATAATGATTCACTTTACGGGGCGCTTCTTTCTATAGATAAAGTGGATGGCGTTGGTAAAAAGGCTAAAGGCAGTATAAAAAAATTTATCGGACTTATGGCTGAGCTGATGACGATTGCTGAACAAGAAAATGTTTCAACGGTTATAGAAGAAGTAATTGGAAAAAGCGGATACTTAAAAGAGCTTGAGAGCGGAAATGAAGAGGATAAGGGAAGAGCGGAAAATATAAAAGAGCTTGTAACGGCTGCCATGGAATTTGAAGATAAGAATGAGGATAAGTCTATGACAAGCTTTTTGGAAAGCTTAGCTCTAATGTCTGATATAGACGGATTGGATGAATCAAAGGAAGGTATAACTCTGATGACCTTGCACAGCGCCAAGGGTTTGGAATTTCCGACAGTATTTATCAGCGGTATGGAGGAAGGTCTTTTCCCAAGCATGAGGTCGATTTTAGAGGGGGACCGCATTGAGGAAGAGAGAAGACTTATGTATGTAGGCATTACAAGGGCAAAACAAAAACTTTATTTGACCTCTGCCAAAAGGAGAACTTTATATGGGAATACTTCATATACAATGGAGTCAAGATTCTTAAACGAAATACCCAAAGAACTTCTCTATCGTGTGCCTTGCAGGTATAATATATAAAAGTTTTGAAGAAGCAATACTACTGTACCGGTAGTCTTTTAATGGATAACAAGCAGCCGGTTCGGTATTTCAATAGTTTCATTAATGTTCGGAGGGAACGCATATGGATTATAGTGCGGAAAAAAGAATAAAAGAATTGGTAGACCTTATTAATTACCATAATTATCAATACTATGTTTTGGATAACCCTAGAATAAGCGATTATGATTATGATCAAATGATGAAGGAATTAGTGTCGTTGGAAGAATCTCATCCACAGTATAAGTATCCTGATTCACCGACTCAAAAAGTCGGCGGTGCAGTGTTGGAAGGCTTTAACGAATTGATACATAGCACTCCCAAATTAAGTTTAGGTAACGTGTTTGATGAGGGCGATATAATAAATTTTGATAACAGAATAAAAAGACTTTTAGGCGAAAACGAAGTGGAATATATTGTCGAATTAAAAATAGACGGTTTAACCGTTGTTTTAAACTACGAAGATGGGTTATTTGTAAAAGGTGCCACCAGGGGGGACGGTATTAAGGGGGAGGATATAACTGAAAATTTAAAAACAGTCAGAACAATCCCCCTCAGATTGAGTGAGTCTGTAGATGTTGAAGTCAGAGGCGAAGTGTACATATCTAAAGATAATTTTGAAAAACTTAACATCCAAAGAGAAGAAACCGAAGAGCCTGTATTTGCAAATCCAAGAAATGCCGCTGCCGGCTCATTGAGGCAGTTAGATTCAAGCATTACGGCAAGAAGACCCTTGGATATTTTTGTTTTTAGCATGGAAAACACGGAAGAGACTCAATTTAATTCCCATACTGAAGCAATGGAACACCTGAAGAGATTAGGCTTCAAGATAAGTCCCTATTTAATACTATGTAAAGATTGGAAAGACATTTGGGAGCAATGTAAAATATGGGCGGATAAAAGAGGCGAGTTGCCTTTTGAAATAGATGGGTTGGTTATCAAGGTTAATAGTCTAAGCCAACGAAACATATTAGGAAACACAACGAAGGCACCTAAGTGGTCGGTAGCATACAAATTTCCGCCTGAAAAGAAGAAAACTACTGTAAAAGATATAATTATTCAAGTCGGAAGAACCGGTGCCCTCACTCCGACTGCAATATTAGAGCCTGTAAGAATTGCCGGTTCTGTTGTGGGCAGAGCGACATTACATAACGAAGACAATATAAAAGAAAAAGATATAAGAATTGGTGATAAGGTTGTGCTGCAAAAAGCCGGGGATATAATACCGGAAATAGTTGCGGTTGTTTTGGAAGAAAGAGACGGTTCGGAAAAATTATTTGAGATGCCGGATCATTGCCCTGTTTGCGGTGCCGAAGCTGTACGGCTGGAGGGAGAGGCTGCCGTTAGATGTACTAATAATTCATGCCCGGCACAGCTTAGAAGGGCTTTATTTCATTTTGTATCGCGAGATGCTATGAATATTGACGGTTTGGGCCCACAACTGATTTCTATGCTTTTGGATAATGGTTTTATAAAAGACGCTGCCGATTTATATAATCTTAAGGATAGAAGGGAAGAACTGACAAAGGTTGAAAGGATGGGAGAAAAATCTGTAGATAATTTACTGAAAGCAATTGAAAACTCGAAGGATAATCCCATGGATAGACTAATATATGCCTTAGGTATCAGAATGATAGGCCAGAGGGCATCAAAGCTTTTAGCCGAGGCTTACGGAAGCATGAGTAGATTAGCGGAAACAACCTACGAAGATTTGATATCCGTAAATGAAATAGGCGATAAGATGGCACAAAGTGTAGTTTCCTTTTTTAAGGAAGAAAGAAACATTGCCCTTATAGAAAAGTTAAAGAGTCTAGGGATAAATATGGAGGCTGCTGAAAAAGTAATATCTGAAAAAAAGGAGTTCTCGGGAAAAACTTTTGTTCTTACCGGTACATTATCAGATTTTAAAAGGGATAAGGCAAAAGAGATAATAGAAGGCTTCGGAGGAAAAGTGTCCGGGAGCGTCAGTAAGAAGACAGATTATGTTTTGGCGGGGGAGGATGCGGGCTCGAAACTTCAAAAAGCAAATGAACTGAGCATTGAAGTGATTGACGAAGAAACCTTTAAGGATTGGATTGGAAGGCGGTGAAATAATGGATAAGGACTATATAGATTATCTTTGTTCTTTGGCAAAGTTGGAATTTAAAGAAAAGGATTACGAAAAAATTACTGAAGGCATCAACAGATTTATCGAATATGCTGAAAAGTTGGCTGAAGTGAATACTGAAAATATTGAACCATTAGTTAATGTTAACGGAACAATAAATGTAATGAGGGAAGACAACATAATGCCTTCGCTCGATAGAAATATTATTTTGGATAATGCACCCGATAAGATGTATGGTTGTATAAAAGTTAATAAAATAATTGAGTAATGCAAAGGATGGTGGTCTTTGTGAATCTATATGATTTGACACTGCATGAAGCGCATGAAAAAATCACAAATAAAGAGATAAGTGCAAAGGATTTATTGGATAGCATCTACGATAGAATTGATAATGTTGAAAATAAGGTGAATTCATATATTACTTTATCCAGAGAAAAAGCATACAAAGAGGCTGAGGAATTTGATAAGTATATATCTGAAAGAAAAAAAGTGAGCAACTTAGCCGGAATCCCCATGGCAGTGAAAGATAATATATGCACAAAGGGTGTAAGGACAACCTGTGCTTCAAAAATGTTGGATAATTTCATACCCCCTTATAACGGAGAGGCCTATGAAAGACTATTAAAAGCGGGAGCTGTTATGATAGGAAAGACAAATATGGATGAGTTTGCTATGGGCAGCTCTACAGAAAGTTCTTATTATAAAATTACAAAAAATCCATGGAATTTGAATAAAGTTCCGGGAGGCTCAAGCGGAGGTTCCGCTGCGGCGGTGGCTGCCGGGGAAGCTTTTTATGCTTTGGGCTCAGATACCGGGGGCTCCATAAGGCAACCTGCTTCTTTTTGCGGTGTAGTAGGATTCAAACCAACCTATGGGGCGGTGTCCCGATACGGGACTGTTGCTTATGCACCATCATTGGAACAAGTAGGGGTACTTACAAAGGATGTGGAAGATTGCGCCATAGTTTTAAACCATTTATACGGATACGATGAAAAGGATTCAACAACTGTTAATATGGAACATGTTGATTTTCAAGAAGCTTTAAAAGAGAATATAAAGGGATTGAGAATCGGTTTACCCAAAGAATACTTCAGTGATGGTATAGACAGTGAAATAAAAGATTCTATAAAGAATGCATTAAAATTACTTGAAAATTTAGGAGCCTATGTGGAAGAAACCGAATTGAATTATGCGGAATATGCTTTACCCATATACTATATAATTGCACTATCCGAAGCCAGTTCAAGTCTTGCCAGGTTTGACGGTATCAGATACGGTTACAAGGCTGATAATTATAAAGATTTAGATGATATTTACATAAAAAGCAGAAGTCAGGGTTTTGGAGATGAAGTAAAACTAAGAGTATTGTACGGTATACACTCGTTAATAGAAGAAAACTATAAAAACTATTATGATAAAGCCCTGAGAGTCAGAAGGCTGGTAAAAGCAGATTTTGATAAGGCTTTCGAAAAGTACGATTTGCTGATTACCCCCACATACTCTACAGCGGCATTTGAAATCGGAGAAAGAATCGATGATAAAGCAGCCCTATATATGGGAGATATGTGCACCGTCCCGGTTAATGTAGCGGGAATACCTGCTATGTCGATACCCTGTGGCTTTACCGGCAGCGGTTTGCCGATTGGTATGCAAATTATGGGAAATCATTTTGGCGAGACAAAAATGCTAAAGGCTGCATATGCATATGAAAAAAGCACAAAGCATTCAAAGCAAAAGCCAAAATTATAAATTAAATCTTGTTTTAGGCGGTGAATAACAATGGAATATCAAACCATTATAGGTCTTGAGGTTCATGTTGAACTTAGTACCAGGAGCAAAGCTTTTTGCGGTTGTAAAAATGAATTTGGCGGAGAAGTGAATACAAATTGCTGCCCTGTTTGTTTGGGCTACCCGGGGGCTTTGCCGGTTTTGAACGAAAAGGTAGTCGAATATGCAATAAAAGCAGGATTGGCACTGAACTGCGAAATATCGTTATATAGCAAGACCGATAGGAAAAATTATTTTTATCCCGATTTGCCGAAGGCTTATCAGATATCACAAAACGATATGCCTATTTGCAAAAACGGCTATATAGAAATAGATGTGGACGGAAAGATAAAAAGAATAGGTATAACAAGAATACATATAGAAGAAGATGCAGGAAAGCTCATTCATGGAACAGACGTGGATGACTATTCCTTGATAGACTTTAACAGAGCAGGTGTGCCGCTGATAGAAATTGTATCAGAACCGGATATAAGAAGCCCAAAAGAGGCAAGATTGTATTTGGAAAAGCTGAAGAATCTGCTTGAGTACTTAGGTATATCCGATTGTAAAATGCAAGAAGGTTCCCTTCGCTGTGATGCCAATATTTCTGTTAAACCTGTTGGAACTGTAAAATACGGGGTAAAAGCGGAAATAAAAAACATGAATTCCATGAAGGCTTTGGAAAAAGCATTGGAATATGAGGAAATAAGACATAAAAGAATCCTTTCCAACGGGGAAGATGTGATCCCGGAAACAAGAAGGTGGGATGATGATAAATCCGTCACTGTCTCAATGAGAGCTAAAGATAAAACATTCGATTATAGGAGTTTCCCTGAACCGGATTTAGTGCCTATAGTGTTATCCGAAGGTAGGATTTTAGAAATAAAAAGGAATTTACCGGAACTGCCGGATTTTAAAAAAAATAGGTTTATGGAAGAGTATGGCATTCCCGAGTATGATGCATCTGTATTAACACTCTCCAAGAGCATCTCTATATTTTTTGAAAAATGTGCTGTAGGGCACAAGAATCCAAAAGCCATAAGCAACTGGGTAATGGGTGAAGTTTTGAGAGTTTTGAAGGAAAAAGAACTCGAGATAGACGAAATAGGGTTTCCGCCCGAACACTTAAGAGAACTTGTCAATTTAATTGATGAAGGGCAGTTGAGCAGCAGTGGCGCAAAACTGGTTTTTGAAGAAATGCTTAATACAGGTAAGGAGCCTAAGGCTCTGCTTAAAGAGTTGGGCTTACAGCAAATAAGCGACGAGGATGCTATGGAAGAGTTAGTAGATAGTATATTGGCACAAAATCAAAAGTCCGTTGAAGATTACAGAAACGGAAAAAGCAATGCATTGGCATATCTGGTGGGGCAGGCGATGAAGATATCTAAAGGAAAGGCTAATCCTCAGATAATAAGCCGTATGTTAAAAGAAAAATTATAAAATCATTATTATTATAAAAAACCTTATGGCTATTAGTGCCTTGAGGTTTTTTTATAATTACAATACGGTATTGTTAAGATCTGGATATATCAAATAGAAGGATATTAAAACATGTTGATATTTCAGATAAAATAGTTTAATATTTGGAATATAGGTTATAACTATTAATAATTATGGCACTATTGTGTCAAAAAAAAGGGGGATGGATTATGAAAAAACTGTTAACCGTGTTGTTGATGTTAGTACTTGCTTTGAGCTTGGTTCTAACAGGATGCGGTCCTAAAGAGGCACCGCCGGCACCCAATGGAGGGGAACCGGCACCTGCGGAGCCGAAGATTATCAGGACTAACAATTCAAGTGAACCGGGGTCATTAGACCCGCCATTGGCACAAGGTACCCATGAATCTTGGATACTTGACCATATTTTTGAAGGACTTATGAAAATTGACTCTAACATGAAGGTAGTACCGGGTATGGCAAAGGATTACAAAATATCAGAAGATCTTCTAACCTATACATTTACTTTACGTGATGATATTAAATGGTCTAATGGGGATCCTGTTACTGCATATGATTTCGAATATGCCTGGAAGAGAGCTTTGGATCCGGACATAGCGGCCGATTATGCATTCCAGCTATACTATCTCAAAGGTGGAGAAGCATATAACGCAGGAGAGGGAAGCTTAGATGATGTAATGGTTAAGGCTCTTGATGAAAAAACTCTTGAGGCTACATTGGAGGCACCTACTGCTTATTTCTTGGAACTAACGGCTTTCTTTACTTTATATCCGGTTAATAAAAATGTTGCGGAAGCGAATCCGGATTGGGCAAAGAATGCAGCTACCCACGTATCAAACGGGCCTTTTGCCTTAACTGAATGGGAGCACAGCGCTACCATTAAAGTCAGAAAGAATGAAAACTATTATGACAAGGAGAGCATTAAGGTTGACGGCATAGATTATGATATGATTGATGATGAAAATACTGCTTGGCAAAAATATGAAGGCGGAGACTATGATTTCTTACAACCATTACCGCAAGCGGTTGTAGCCCAGATGAAAGAGAGCGGAAACCCTGAACTGGTAATAGGCACAGATGTAGCAGTCTATTATTATAATGTTAACTCGAAAGTTAAACCTTTTAATAACAAGAAAATAAGAAAAGCATTATCCTTGACTTTAGATCAACAGACAATAGTTGATAAGATTGCCCAAGGAGGTCAGGTTCCTGCCGAAGGCGTTGTTCCATTCGGATTACTGGATGATCAGGGTGTAGAATTCCGTGAAGCAGTGGGCAAATTAGTTAAATATGATGTTGAAGAAGGTAAAAAACTTTTTGCCGAAGGGTTAAAAGAAGAAGGCATGAAGGTTGAGGACTTTAAGAAATTTGCACTGCTATATAATACAAATGAGGCACATAAAAAAATTGCACAGGCTGCTCAGGAAATGTGGAGAGTTAATTTAGGCATTGAAATTCAATTGGAAAATGTTGACTTCCAGGTTAAGCTTGACAGGGAGAAAGCCGGCGATTATGATATATCACGTGCAGGTTGGATTGGAGACTATATGGACCCCATTACCTTCATAGATTTATGGGAGACCAGTTCCTCTTTCAACGATGTAAAATATAGCAATAAGGAATATGACAAATTAGCAAAAATAGCAAAGACCAGTGGAGACCCAAAAGAACGTTTTGACGCCATGAAAAAAGCAGAGGTTATGGTTATGGATGATATGGCCGTAATTCCTGTCTATTTCTATACATTACCGTATGCCCAAAAACCGTATATGACAGGGGTTTATAAACCTGCCATCAACTATCCTAAGCTGATGTATGCTGATATGAATAGATAAAATATGGGCGAGCTAAGCTCGCCCAAACTATATCTGTGAATAGGAATTAAAATTCCTGTTCTAACAACAAAGGAGAGAAAAGATGAAAAAGTATCTTTTAAAACGGATTGTTATGTCGATTATTACTCTTTGGGTGATAATAACCGTTACTTTTTTCCTAATGCATTCTATTCCTGGAAATCCGTTTAGGAAAGAAGGTAAGATGCCGGCTGCAGTTTATGCAAATCTTTTAAAAAAATATGGATTAGATAAACCACTGCCGGAGCAGTATATTATATATTTAAAGAATCTTATGAAGGGTGATTTCGGAGATTCTATGAAATCAAAAGTGGAGACCGTAAATGATATGATAAGGAGAGGCTTTCCGGTATCGGCATATTTAGGTTTGGAAGCACTTTTTATTGCATTGATATTCGGGCCTGCACTAGGGGCCTTGGCGGCCTTATATCAGAATAAAATACCGGATTATCTTTCTATGATAATAGCAATAATAGGTATTTCTGTTCCCAGTTTTATAATGGGTACGGTGCTTATACAGTTTATTGCGAAAAAGGTGGCTTGGATTCCCATAGGCGGCTGGGGTCAGTTCAGGCATACTCTGTTGCCTGCTTTTGCATTGTCTTTAATGCCTCTTGCATATATGGCAAGACTTATGCGTTCAAGCATGTTGGAAGTTTTGGGACAAGACTATATTAAAACTGCAAAATCAAAAGGAATTACAAAGACAGAAGTGATTTTAAAACATGCTGTCAGAAATGCCATACTCCCGCTAGTGTCAGTTTTAGGAACATTGGTATCCAACCTTTTAGTTGGGAGTTTTGTTATCGAGAAAATTTTCGGTATTCCGGGTCTGGGGAAATTTTTTGTTCAGTCCATTAATAACAGAGATTATACTTTAATAATGGGTACCACTATTTTTTATGCAATTATATTAATTCTTTTGCTGTTTTTAGTGGACATAGCATATATGTTCATTGATCCGCGTATCAAGCTGACCAAGGAGGGGCGTTAATGGATATTCAAGCAAAACAAAACAATATTGAGCTTACGCATGAAATGTTTGAAACCGTAAAAGTTGAAGGTAAAGATGCGGAAAAAATTATGCGACCCAGTATTAAATATTGGCCTGATGTTTGGCGTAGACTAAAGCAAAATAAATTGGCCATGGTAGGTCTGGCACTGATAGTTCTTATGGTGATAATGTCTATTTTTGGTCCTCTAATAAACGGATACAGTTATTATGAACAGGATTACAGCAAGATAAATATTCATCCTAACAATACTCACTGGTTCGGTACTGATGAACTTGGAAGAGACATGTTTACCAGGACATGGTTTGGTGCCAGATATTCCTTAATTATTGGAATTCTAGCTGCTGTTATAGATTTTGTAGTAGGTGTAGTATATGGGGGTATTTCCGGCATCGCATCAAGAAGAGTTGATTCTGTAATGATGAGAATTGCTGAGATTGTTTACAGCATTCCCTATTTGCTTATAGTAATTCTTATGTCCGTAGTGTTTGCAAAAGAAGGGGGAGCCGGAACGTCATTATTTGTGTTGATACTGGCAATGACTCTTACTGATTGGGTGCCTATGGCGATCCTAGTAAGGGGACAAGTTCTCCAGTTGAAAGAATCCGAGTATTCTTTAGCTGCGGAGTCCATCGGCGCCACAAGGAATTGGATATTGGCAAAGCATATAATACCAAATACTTTAGGACCCATATTGGTAAACGTGACTTTAACAATTCCCAGGGCTATATTTGCTGAAGCTACTCTCAGTTTTTTGGGTTTAGGTCTTCAGGCGCCGAAATCAAGTTTAGGTTCGTTGGCTAACGACGGCTTGGCGGGGCTTGCCGTAGGGAATGCTTATCAAATAATTATACCCGCAATATTTATTTCTCTCATCATGTTCGCATTTAACGTATTGGGAGACGGCCTTCGCGACTCCTTAGATCCAAGGCTGCGTAAGTAGAAGGAGGTAGAAAGATGGAAAAAGTTTTAGAAATTAAAAATTTGAAAGTATCATTTCAGACCTTCTTCGGAGAAGTAGAGGCAGTGCGCGGCATCAGTTTAGATGTAGGTAAAAAGGAAACTGTAGCAATTGTAGGAGAATCCGGTTGCGGTAAATCCGTTACCGCAAGTTCAATTATGCAGCTTCTTCCCATGCCTCCGGCTTTCTTTAAAGGAGGAGAAATAGTATTTGGCGGTGAAAACCTGCTGAATAAGACGGAAAAAGAGATGCAGGATATCCGTGGCAACGAAATAAGCATGATTTTTCAGGACCCGATGACCTCTTTAAACCCGACTATGAAAATAGGTAAACAGATTGTTGAGAGCCTAATGAAACATCAAAAGATGACAGGTAAAGAAGCAAAGGAAAAAGCCATAGAAATGCTCAATCTTGTCTCGGTACCGCAACCAAAAAAAAGAATCGAGCAATATCCGTTTGAGTTTTCCGGAGGTATGAGACAGAGAGTTATGATTGCTTTGGCTATGATATGTAATCCGAAACTTCTTATAGCGGACGAGCCTACCACAGCTCTTGATGTTACGGTACAGGCACAGATATTGGAATTGATGAAGAAGATACAGGATAGCCTTGGTATGTCTATAATTTTGATAACCCATGATCTTGGAGTGGTAGCGGATATGAGTGATAAGGTTGTTGTTATGTATGCAGGCCAAATAGTGGAGCAGGGATTGACTGATGACATATTCAAATCCCCGAATCATCCCTATACAAGAAAATTATTGGCTTCGGTGCCTCGATTGAATATGAGCAGAGAAGAATCATTACATGCAATACACGGGACGCCGCCGGATCTTTATATCCCTCCGAAAGGTTGTTCTTTTTATGATAGATGTAATGAGGCAATGGTTGTTTGCAAAGAACACTTGCCTGATTTTACTGATATTAACGGTATTCATAAAAGCCGTTGTTGGCTTAACCATCCTTTAGCCAGGGAGAATAAATCGGCGGAAGGAGGGACAGTTTTATGAAGACACCTTTGATTTCTGCGAAGAATATTAAAAAGCATTTTGATGTGGGAGACGGCATTTTAAAAGCTGTTGACGGCATCAGCTTCGATATATTTCCCGGAGAGACTTTAGGCTTGGTTGGCGAATCAGGCTGCGGAAAGTCCACCGCAGGTAGGACAATAATTCGTTTATATGAACCTACTGAAGGTGAATTAATATTTAACGGGCAAAATATATATAAGCTTTCAAGAAAAGAAATGCAGGAGGTAAGGAGAGATTTTCAAATGATCTTTCAAGACCCCTATGCATCGCTGAATCCTCGTATGACGGTAGAGGATATAGTAGCAGAGCCGTTGGATATACATCATATGTGTAAATCTCATAAGGTGCGAAACAAAAGGGTTCTTGAACTTTTGGAATTGGTAGGATTGGGGCAGGAACACGTTATGCGTTTTCCCCATGAATTCTCAGGCGGTCAAAGACAAAGAATAGGTCTGGCAAGGGCTTTGGCTCTAAATCCGAAATTTATCGTTTGTGATGAGCCTATATCAGCATTGGATGTATCAATTCAAGCGCAGGTTGTAAACCTTTTAAAAGATTTGCAAAGCAGTTTAGGGTTAACTTATTTATTTATAGCTCATGACCTTTCAATGGTTAGGTATATATCGAATAGAGTAGGTGTAATGTATCTTGGGCATATAATGGAGTTGGCGGATTCAGAAGAATTGTATGTGAATCCTATACATCCATATACAAAGGCATTACTTTCAGCCATACCTATTCCGGATCCGGAACTTCAAAGAAACCGACAAAGGATTATGCTTGAAGGTGATGTGCCCAGTCCGATTAACCCGAAAGAAGGTTGTAGATTTGTTGACAGATGTCCCTATGCAAAGGAAATATGCAGGACTACTACACCGCAGTTAACAGAGAAAACGGAAAATCACTTTGCGGCTTGTCACTTATTCTAAATATTTCCCGGGTAATACTATGATATATAAAAAGCGACAGTGTTATATACTGTCGCTTTTTTTTGGGGGTTTCCTGCTCCTCTCTACAAAAAATTCGCAACCTTTTGATGTAGTATTAGATATTTTACCGACTTGCTCCAGGGAACACATGCCGTCTTTTTGATGGATACAATTTTCTGCACAATTAATTAGAATCACAGGATTAACACCTCCCATCTATAATTTTCTCCAAAAGTTAAAAACTAATGTAAAGAAATAAGCGGTAAAAAATATGCAACTTTGATAGTGAATTTGTATATTATTGTGATATAATCTGTTTGTATAACAGTTTTAAGTATCCGATTCATTTAAAATTATGTTATAGAAAGGACTTTAAAATGGAACAAGGGAAATTACCGACAGAGTTATTGAAAAAACTGGTTTTTGATAATATTAAGGGGAAAAATCCTCATGTTATGATAGGCCCCGAAGTAGGAGAGGATTGTGCCGTCGTTAAGTTTGGAGACTATGCCTGTGTTCTTTCCACAGACCCTATTACCGGGGCGGAGAAAGGTGCTGGAACATTGGCTGTACACATATCTTGTAATGATATAGCTTCTTGTGGTGTAGAACCTATAGGAATTCTAATAACTCTTATGGTGCCTGCAAACGGGTCGGAGGATGATATAGACAGAGTAATGAGAGAAGCAGGCGTGGCCGCCGAAGAACTGGGTGTTGAAATCATGGGAGGTCATACGGAGATAACATCCGCAGTTAACAAAATGGTCATTTCGACTACTGCTATAGGTAAGGTCCATATAGACAAAATTGTTACTACGAAAGGTGCCAAATTAGGTGATGATGTCGTTATGACAAAGTGGGCAGGGCTCGAAGGCACTTCAATAATTGCATCGGACTTGGAAAATGAATTATCAGCTGTGTTGAGTGTGGATGAAATAATATCGGCTCAATCCCTTATAGAACATATCTCTGTAGTTCCCGAAGGTGTTTTAGCCGGTAAATATGGAGTTAACTCCATGCATGACGTAACAGAAGGCGGAATTTTGGGAGCGGCTTGGGAGATAGCTGAAATATCGGGAACCGGAATAGAATTATACTTAAAAGAAATCCCTATTTTAGAAACAACTAAAAAAATATGCGAATATTACAAGATTAATCCGTATAGATTGATATCCAGCGGTTCCATGATAATGACCTGTGAAGAAGGAACAAAGCTAGTGAATTTATTGAAAGATAAGGGGATTACTGCCTCAATCATAGGAAAAATAATTGAAAAGGACAGGATTACTATAGATGAGGGAGATAATAAGCTTCTGCTAGAACCTCCGCAAGCGGATGAATTATTTAAAGTGGTTTAAATAAAAAATAAATATGAGCTAATTTAAAAGGATGGTAAAGCTAAAGCCATTCTTTTTTAATTTCTATTTTATAGAAACTTTTGTTGAAAAAAAACGTCAATATACAAGATTCAACATAAAATATGCATATCTGACACACTAACTATAAAACCCCTTAAATACCCGTTTGTAACCAAATTGTTAACAAAATGCAATATAAAAAATGAAGGATAATCAAGCAGTAAAGTCGAATAAGTATTGAAATAACAAGAAAAGGAGGAATTTGATGAAAAAAGTAGCACTTATTGTAGTAGTATTTTGTATTTTTTTAATTTCTTTAGCTCAAACAGCCGATGCAGCTGTCAAGGAACCTTCCTTAATTGTTTTGGGTGAGGTCATTAAAGGTGTAGATACCCCGATAATAGAAAAGGGTAAAGTATATGTGCCTATCAGAGCAGTTAGTGAGGCTCTGGGTTATAACATGGACTATAATTCAAAAACTAAAACAATGGAGATAAAAAAGGGTAATTTTTTTATTAAACTAACCGTTGGAAATAAAAATGCAAACGTTAACGGTAATAAGGTTGTGCTGGACAAGGCTCCTTATTTGGTTAATGGCAGAGCTTATGTGCCGGAAACATTTATTTATCCGGGGTTTTGCATATCTTCAGAATTCAATAAGGATTTGAATGCCGTTAAGATAGGTAGTCTTAATCCTGTAAATAAAAACCAAACGGATCAGAATGAAAAAGGTTTGTACATATTTGGGAAAAAGGCGGATAAAGAATTTTTACCTATAACTAATAATAAAAAAGTGATGATACCCATAAGGCCTATAGGTGAAGGCCTCGGATATGACATAACATGGGATATTAAAACGCAGACTATGTCTTTGATTAAAGGAGACAACAGTCTTGTTTTTATTATTAACAAGGATAAAGCCCTGGTCAACGGTAAAGAAGTAAAGATGGATGAAAAAACATTGATGTTGGGAGGACGGGCATACGTATCCCTATCCTTTTTAGAAAGTACCATGGAATACAGCTTTAACCATAATAAAGATGTTAACAGTCTATTGATAAAGGAAAAGGAGATTCCTGTAATAGTATCAAAAGTGCAGGACATTTCTTATAACGAAGAAAGCGGCTACCCACAACTTTATATATCGGCAGATAATCCGGTGGAATATGATACCTTTACATTGGACAACCCCGACAGAATGGTTATTGATATAAAAAATGCTATTGCCGACACAGATTTTGAAACGAAAGAAATAAACAGCGGAGATATAATCAGGGTTAGAATCGGGCAATTCAGCAGCAAACCAAAAGTCGTAAGAGTAGTTGTGGATTTAAAAAACAAGAAAAAAGCAATGGTAACCCATTCCTTCGATAAAAAAAATATTTCTCTGGCTTACGCCAATATAATTCAACCTGTAACTATTGACAGAGAAGGTTATTGTGATGTTATCACTATTAAGGGAAGCCAGGAAGTGGATAGCCAATTGTTTTCCTTGGAGGAGCCGGATAGAATTGTAATAGATGTTCAACAAGCAGTGCTTGGCGGCGAAGACCAAAATATTTCTCTTAATAATTCAACTATAATAAAATCTGTGAGAACCGGCCAGTTTGATGTGGGCACCGCAAGGATAGTGGTGGATTTGGGGAAGGGTGCTTTTTATGATGTTAAAAACGAAGATAATCAGACGAAAATATATATATCGGACATTCCGTTTTCTTTTATGGGTTATGATAAGTATTACAACTCATCTTATATAACAATGAACCCTAATGATGAAGTAGATTTCAGGACTGATTATGACAAGAAAAATAATATTTTGAAAGTGGTAATTAATAAAGATATAGAGTACGAAAATGAATTGTATGAAATGAATGATAATTTGTTGGAATATATAAAATTGAGTAAATTTAAAGAAAAGAAGAATATATACACCAGAGCAGAATTTAAGCTGAAAGATAAGGTCGAATATGAGGTCTTATCTCCCGAGAATACAAAGATTATAAAATTGAAGCTTGCTCATGTCCCCGTAAATCCGGAGGATGTGTTGATTGTTATAGATGCAGGACATGGGGGTAAAGACCCGGGGGCAAAGGCTGTAGACGGTTCCTTTGAAAAAAGCTATAACATTGACGTTGCAAGGCGTTTGGATATAAAACTTAAAGAATTGGGATTTAATACTTTAATGACGAGGGAAAAAGATTTGTATACGACATTGCAGGAAAGAACTGACGCTGCTAATTGGAATTATGCGGACTTTTTCATCAGTATACACTTTAACGCTTATGGGAATAAAGCACAGGGTATAGAAACGCTCTATTATCCTAATACGCCTACGGAAGCCTATAATGTGGACAATAAAGAGATCGCGACCATATTCCAGGAGGAGATTCTAAAAGCGCTGAAGAGATCGTCAAGGGGTGTAATCCCGCGGCCGGATTTATTCGTATTAAATAAAACAAAAATGCCCGCTGTACTTATGGAGCTTGGATTTTTAACGAATAAAGATGAACTGTCCTTTATTAAAAAAGAAAGCTACAGAGAAAATGCAGCGAATGCATTAGCTATTTCATTAGTGAGATACTATAAAGAAATAAAAGGTATTGATTTTTACAAAGAAGCTTCGGCTGTAGCTAAAGGTGAACCCCGAGTAGAAGAAAGTGAAAAAGCATCGGATAATGTGGCTAAAAACTAGGATTATAAATAATATAAATTTATAAAAAACTAAGAGCAATGATAACGCTCTTAGTTTTTTAGATTTACCAAAAAATAAAGCTGCATTTGCCTCGCTATGGCAAATGCAGCAAAATTTATGAATGAGGGGGAGGAATAAAGAGTATTAGCATCTAATCACCAATTAACTCTGTATCCATATTATATACAATAGATTTGAATAATAATAGGGTGTAGACCTATTTGTTACAACTAATTTACAACTTATCGCTTTACAGCGATTTTGTCTACTCTATAGGAAAACTATGTGGGATTGTTTAATACAATTTATGACTAATTATTTAGGAATCAAAAGTTTTTTCTAAACATTATTAAAATATGATAGAATGAAATAAAAGATAAAGATAAGATTAGGAGGTTTTCATATGTCGGATATGATAAAAGTAGTTGTAAATGACAGATATATTTCTTCATATGAAAGAGGCATAAAGTTAGGGGATATTGTAGAAGATTTTCAATATATGTTTAAATATGATATACTTGGTGCGATAATTGATAATGATCTTAAGGAATTTAGTTTTACATTGGAGAAGGATACAAATGTAAAATTTATAGATATTACATACCCCTACGGTAGCAGATTTTATTCTCGAAGTTTAATGTTTTTACTTATTATAGCCGCCAAAGAAGTTATGGAAGAATGCAAAGTGACTATAGAGCATTCATTAAGCAAAGGCTTATATTGTGAGATTCATGGACCGGAACCGTTAGATGAAGATATCGTGAAAGAAATAGAATCCAAGATGAAAGAACTTGTTAACGAGGACTTGCCGTTTGAGAAAAACAGATATTCAAAGGATGATGCGGCAAAAATATTTGAACAGCGAGGCCAGCATGATAAAATCGGCTTATTAAAATACAGGAATAAAGATTATATAAACTTATATAAGTGCAAAGGATACTATGACTATTTTTACGGCTATTTGGTTCCTTCAACAGGATATTTGAAAAACTTTGAATTAAAGTTCTATCCCCCGGGATTAATTTTAAGATACCCGAATAGAAGGGATCCGGAGAATATACCGGAATTTATTCCTCAACCGCAGCTATTCAGAGTATTCAGGGAGTTTGAAGAATGGGGCAGGATACTTGAAATAGAGAATATAAGCCATTTAAATGATTATATAGCAAACGGAAGAATTAATGAATTGGTATGGATTTCCGAAGCTCTGCATGAGAAGAAAATTGCGGAGATTGCCGATAGGATTAGTCATTCAAAGGATAAAAAAAAGCTGGTCTTGATTTCAGGCCCGTCATCTTCGGGGAAGACTACTTTTGCCCAAAGACTATCAATTCAGCTTAGGGTCAATGGTTTGAAAACTGTTGAAATTTCAATCGATGATTTTTTTAAAAACAGGGAGGATACACCGAAGACTCCTGATGGGGAGCTTAATTTTGATACTTTAGATGCTATTGATACGGATTTATTTAATAGCGTTTTAAATAGACTGTTGGACGGTGAAGAAGTTGAAATTCCATCCTTTAACTTTCATACAGGAAATAGAGAATGGAAGGGTAGGAAACTGAAAATACCGGAAGATAGAATAATTATTATTGAAGGTATACACGGTCTTAACTATAAACTAACAAAAGGTATTGAACCAAGGATAAAATACAAAATATATGTATCAGCATTGACTCATTTGAATATCGATAACCATAACAGAGTGCCTACATCTGATTTAAGATTGATAAGAAGAATAGTTAGGGATTATCAGTTCAGGTCTACTGATGCACTGACTACTATTAAAAGATGGGATATGGTAAGGCGTGGAGAAGATAAATATATATACCCTTTTCAGGAACAGGCGGATATAATGTTTAATTCTTCTCTCTCATACGAGTTGTGCGTGTTAAAACCAACTGCCGTTTCTTTATTGAAAAATATTGATGAAAACCTGGTTGAATATTTAGAGGCAAAAAGACTTTTAAAGTTTTTTAATTATTTGCTTCCTTTCAGTTCAAAATGTGTGCCTACTAATTCAATCTTGCGAGAGTATGTAGGGGGAAGCTGTTTTAATGTTTAGCGGGTCTATTTTTCATAATGTGTGCGGAATATAACATAGGTCTTCACAAAATGGTAGGGAGGATTGTTTATGAATGACAATAACGGGAAATATGTTTTTCTTTTGCAGGTTTATAACGATGTTGAGGCCGATATTGTTGAAGGTTTGCTGTCTCAATATAACATTCCGATTATAAAAAAATACCGAGGCAACAAAAGTTTTATAAAAACTATTATGGGAACTGTCTTGGGAGTGGACGTATTTGTAAGAGCCGAAGATTTTAAAGAAGCAAAAGAGATAGTTGAAAATACTGACTTAAACGAGTTTTACTCAGATTTTCCTGAATAAACATCTAAATGGGGGTTGAATAATGTTAAATGCTGTGAACTTTTTGATGGATTTAGAGACAGAGGGAACTGACTTTAAAAAAGACTTAAGCTGTTTGGAATTGGAAGAGCAATTAGAGATACTCAAACATTCCTGCGAAGAATTCTGCCCTGAAGATGATATTTATAAAAAGTTTTCTCAGTCAATAAAAAACAATAAACCTTTGAATGTTAAATTCGGTATTGATCCTTTATCAATGGATTTACATATCGGAGATATACCGCCTCTCGTTCTTTCCGGGAAGCTGCAACGTATGGGACATAAAATAACCTTGATAATAGGTGATGTTACAGCTCTTATAGGTGATCCTTTCCGCACGTGGAAAGCTAAAGAATTGAACAGAAAAAATTTAGATAGGAATCTTAAACAATTAAAAAAGCAGTTGGATAACTTTTTAGATTTTTCAAAAATCGGAACAGTATATAACAGCAGCTGGTTGAATGATATTAAATTTCCTGAATTAATAGAATTGATGAAGAAGGTAAATATATCCGGCCTTTTTAGTCAAGGCGAAATTAAGGAGAACATTGATAATAAAGAAAATATTACATATGCAAAGCTCATATATCCTTTTCTAATGGGCATGGACTCAATAGAGATAAAACCTGATTTGGAAATCGGAAATAGTAATCAAATTAACAGTTTTCGGTTATGCAGACATATGATGGAGGCTGTAGGTATAGAGCCGGAATTGATTATGACCACCTTTCCTATTGAACAGGCTGATTACTTTTCCATTTATTCTAAACCCATTGATATTTTTAAAAATGTAATAAAGCTTGATAAAGACAGTATTTTAAATTGGTATAGATTGCTGACGGAAGTCTCGCCACATAAGCTTAATGAGATTAAACAGTGTATAGATGAGGATAAAATTGATTTGCAAGCTCTTAAAGAAGTTCTGGCAAAAATTATAGTTTGCAGAGTTTATAATCATGAAGAAAGTGAATTGGCACATATTGAATATATAAAAGACATGGTTAAGAATTCGGCCACTCAAGAAGTTGCGATGTTATCAGGTAATGTAAAAGTTGGTGAATTTATTGCTGCTTCTACAGATTTGACTTTGGCGGAAACACAAAGAATAATATGTTCCGGCGGTGTAAATGCTCTTAGTTGTGACGGTAAGTGTTTGGTTAATATAGTGGATTGCGAAGCCGATATAAATTCCGTCAGCTTCGATAAATTTTATATAATAGTTTCGGACAGGCTTATACTAAGCATAAAAAAATAACATTGCTGTTAAGTTTTACACTAATATATTCATCCTTCAATGCTAAAAATAAACTACGATAATTTTTATGAAGGTGAGTATATGAAATATAAAAAGCAAGTATTTTTTACCATTATCTTTATTTTTATTTTTACAGTCTTGGGTTGTGCTTTAAGAAGAATTCCTGATCCTACCGCGGATTTAAATATGCCCGGAGGGGGCAGTAGGATAACTCCGCACAGCAACTACAGTCCCGGTTGGGATGATGCGAATAATGCTGCAGATAACATAGAACGCGAAATTATTGCTATGCCGGGTGTAATGGATGCTTCGGTGGTAATATATAATACAAGCGCATATGTGGGTGCAAAGCTTGAAGGCAAAGAGAACATGAAAGATTCGGATATGGAGGAAAACCGTGGGTTAATAGATCATATAGCAAAAAGAGTAAAAGAGACGGAAGGAATGATAACGACAATTTATGTCAGTACGGATAATGCTGTTGTACAAAGGTTAAGTGAAATTTCCGGGAGTATAAAGACAGGAAAAACTAAAGGTAATTTTAAAAATGAAATCGATGAACTGATGAAGAACATTAAACCTATAGAATGAAAAATTTTAATGTGATATTTAAGCAAATGAGCCTGATAATATGAGTCAGGTTTTTTTTTGAAGTTTTATCATAATAAACATTCCAAATCAATCTGTTGCATAAGAAAAACTATTATGATATGCTCAAGAAAACAGGCAAAAAATAGTCAAAATTCGCGTAAGACTTGATATGGTATAATGATGTGATATAATTAAATAGTTAAAACAGGATAAATAATAAATTAGTAAAACACAATACTTGAGGAGGATATTGATGAGCTCAAAATTAGAGAAAGTTGAAAACAATATTGCAACATTAGAGATTAATGTTTCATCGGAAGAATTAGATAAAGGTATAATGAAGGCATATCTAAAAAACGTAAAAAGGTTTAATATTCCCGGTTTTAGAAAAGGAAAAGCACCAAAATCACTTATAGAAAAGTATTATGGTGAAGGTATATTTTATGAAGACGCAATAAATGAGGTTTGTCCAGTAGCATACGAAGAAGCAGTGGACGAGCACAAATTGGAACCCGTAGATACACCAAAGATAGATATTATAGATATTGAGGGCGGAACAGGCTTGGTTTTTAAAGCTGAAGTGGTTGTAAAACCCCAAGTTATATTGGGGCAGTATAAGAGTATAGAAGCAGAAAAAAAAGAGTATAATGTAACAGATGAAGATGTTTTAAAAGAATTGGAAGTCTTAAGAGAAAAAAATGCAAGAATAATTGATATAACAGACAGAACAGTAGAATCGGGGGATAAGACATACATTGATTTTAAGGGGTTTGTAGATGAAAAAGAATTTGATGGAGGAACAGCAGAGAACTTTGAATTGATAATCGGCTCCGGACAATTTATTCCCGGATTTGAAGAACAGCTTATCGGTGCTGAAATTGGCAAGGAAGTGGAGGTAAATGTTAGCTTCCCCGAGGATTACAGAGCAGAGAATTTGGCAGGTAAACCGGCACTTTTTAGAGTAACCGTTAAAGAGATTAAAGAAAAAGAGCTACTGCCATTGGACGATGAATTTGCAAAAGATGTGAGTGAATTTGAGACCTTAGATGAATTAAAAGCGGATATAAATAAAAAGAAAACTGAAGAAGCAAACATAAAATCAAAACATGAATATGAAGACCTGGTTATAAATAAAGCAGTAGAAAACGCTACTATAGATATTCCTGAAATAATGATAGAAAACCAGATTACTAACATGTTGAAAGACTTTGATTTTCAGTTAAGGTATCAGGGTTTCAATCTTGAAACTTATTTAAAATATATGAATACTACTATGGAAGAGTTGAGAGAGACCTATAAGGAGACAGCTGCAAATAATGTCAAAACTCAGTTGGTTCTTGAGGCAATCACAAATGAGGAAAAAATTGAGGCATCCGAAGAAGATGTAAACGAAGAAATAGACAGGATTGCCAAACAGTATAAACAAGAAATTGATAAGTTCAAATCAACCTTAAAGGAAGAGAATATACAGCATATTAAAGATGGTTTGCTAGTGCAAAAAACTATAGATTTTTTAATTGAAAACAGTGTATCAAAATAGAAAATACTATTAGGGAGGTAGAAAGATGAGTTTGGTACCTATTGTTGTAGAACAAACAAATAGAGGCGAACGCTCCTATGATATATATTCCAGGCTCTTAAAGGACAGGATTGTTTTTATGGGGGAAGAGATTCATGATATAACGGCATCTTTGGTAATTGCACAATTATTATTTTTAGAGGCGGAGGATCCGGAAAAGGATATTAATCTTTATATAAATAGTCCCGGGGGTTCTGTTTCTGCTGGGTTGGCCATATATGATACCATGCAGCATATTAAACCCGACGTATCCACTATATGTGTCGGGATGGCAGCAAGTATGGGAGCATTTCTGCTTGCGGCCGGAACAAAAGGTAAAAGATACGCATTGCCAAACAGCGAGATAATGATACATCAACCTTTAGGCGGTGCAAGAGGTCAGGCAACTGATGTTATCATACATGCAGAAAGACTTATAAGGACTAAAAAAACATTAAACCGGATTTTAAGTGAAAAGACAGGTCAGCCACTTGAAAAGATAGAAAAAGATGTGGAAAGAGACTTTTTTATGTCCGCTGAAGAAGCAAATGCATATGGATTAATTGATGAAGTTCTTTATAAGAGGAAGTAGGAAGAGGTGTAATTAT
>CAYXAT010000007.1:23929-30809 GCA_964462065.1 uncultured Clostridiaceae bacterium
TATGGATTAATTGATGAAGTTCTTTATAAGAGGAAGTAGGAAGAGGTGTAATTATGGCCAAATATGAGGACAAAAAACAACTCAAATGTTCATTTTGCGGTAAAAATCAAGATCAGGTAAGAAGGCTCATAGCAGGCCCGGGGGTTTATATATGTGATGAGTGTATAGAATTATGCCAGGAAATAATAGATGAAGAATTTGAGGAAGATATGGATCTGGAGGTCCAGGATGTACCTAAGCCTACAGAAATAATGGATTTTCTTAATAAGTATGTAATCGGCCAGGATAGTGCGAAAAAGTCATTATCTGTCGCCGTTTATAACCATTACAAAAGAATAAATTCGGAATCAAAATATGATGATGTTGAATTACAAAAAAGTAATATTGTTCTTATTGGACCTACCGGTTCCGGAAAGACACTCCTAGCTCAGACTTTAGCTAAAATGCTTAATGTTCCATTTGCTATAGCTGATGCTACTTCATTAACAGAAGCCGGATACGTGGGAGAAGATGTAGAAAACATTTTGTTAAAACTTATACAAAATGCTGATTATGATATTGAAAGGGCAGAAAAGGGTATCGTCTATATAGATGAAATAGATAAAATAGCCAGGAAGTCAGAAAATCCCTCTATTACTAGAGATGTTTCCGGTGAAGGAGTGCAACAAGCCCTTTTAAAAATTTTAGAAGGTACCGTGGCAAGTGTTCCGCCTCAAGGTGGGAGGAAACATCCTCATCAGGAATTTATACAAATTGATACTACAAATATATTGTTCATATGCGGCGGGGCATTTGATGGTTTGGATAAAATAATAATGAACAGAATCGGCAAAAAAACTATGGGCTTCATTGCCGACATACAGTCAAAAGAAGAAAAAGATGTAGGAGAAATACTGAAGAAATTACTTCCGGAGGACCTTTTAAAATATGGTTTGATACCTGAGTTTGTCGGAAGGTTGCCTATATTAGTAACATTGGGTACTTTAGATGAAGAAGCTTTGGTTAAAATTCTTACGGAACCTAAGAATGCTCTGGTAAAACAATATCAAAAGTTGTTTGAGATGGACAATGTGGAGTTGGTGTTTGAAAAAGATGCGCTGCATGAAATTGCCCTATTAGCAATGGATAGAAAGACCGGTGCCAGAGGATTGCGGGCTATTTTGGAAAGCGCCATGGTCAACGTCATGTTTGATATTCCTTCGAGAGAAGATATTGATAAGTGCATTATCACTAAAGAGACAATAAAGGATCATATAGAGCCTATAATTGTATATCTTGATCCCGGTACAAAAAAACCGGGAAAGAAGCAAAGTAAAAAAGGAAGTAAAACAAAACGAGATACTGCATCATAACCGATTGGAAAACCAATCGGTTTTTTTTAACGGTAAAATGTTTGTGCGCTAACAAAAACACCATATATGAAAAATTTAGCAAGGCGAAAAGCGCAGGATAAAATATGATACCCAGTTAATAATATTATTGATAGTTGATTAACGTTGAAGGGAGCTAATAGCTTGTCACAAACATTCTTCTGGGTACAAATGCTCTTTATTATAACAATAGGTATTTACTTTATCAGCCTGATGAAAAGACAGCAAGGAAGTAAGGTGGTAGTTGAAAAAGAAAGTAAAAAAGAAATGGATAAGCTTCAAAAATTGAGAGATATAAAACTAAGCAAGCCTTTATCTGAGCTTACAAGACCCTCAAGCTTTGCGGATATAATAGGCCAGGAGAATGGCTTAAAGGCACTTAAGGCTGCTTTATGCAGTCCGAATCCCCAGCATGTAATTATTTACGGTCCGCCGGGGGTGGGGAAAACAGCAGCAGCCAGGCTTGTATTGGAAGTTGCAAAAAAATCTCCGAAGACACCTTTCAGGCAGGAAGCTAAATTTATTGAAATGGATGCTACTACAATAAGATTTGATGAAAGATGTATTGCCGATTTACTTATCGGTTCAGTTCATGATCCAATATATCAAGGCGCAGGCGCAATGGGGACTGCGGGCATCCCCCAACCAAAACCGGGTGCCGTAACAAAGGCTCATGGCGGTATTTTATTCATTGATGAAATCGGGGAGCTTCATCCCATGCAAATGAACAAACTCTTAAAAGTTTTAGAAGATAGGAAAGTTCTTCTCGAAAGTGCATATTACAACTCTGAGGATACTAACATACCTTTTCATATACATGATATTTTCCAAAACGGATTGCCCGCAGATTTCAGGCTTATAGCAGCTACAACAAGAGGTACAGAATCCATACCCCCGGCACTTAGGTCCAGATGTTTGGAAATATATTTTAAATCTCTCTCCCCTGATGAGATAAAAACAGTTTGTATAAATACCATGAAAAAAATATATTTTGATATGGAGGAAAATGTGCCTGAGGTAATATCAAAATATGCTACTAATGCCAGAGAGGCCGTGAATATATTGCAGACTGCCGTGGGAATCAATATAAGTGAAAGTAGAGATAAAGTTTTAGTAAAGGATATAGAATGGGTATTAAACAGCGGTCAATATAATCCGAGACCGGAAAAGAAAATAAGTACTAAGCCGCAGGTAGGGTATGTAAACGGGCTTGCCGTATACGGTCCGAATATAGGGGCGTTACTGGAAATTGAGGCTTCCGCAACACCTTCTCCTAAGGGTGCCGGTAAGTTGATTGTAACGGGTATTGTTGATGAAGAAGAATTGAACAGTCAAAGTAGAACCATCAGAAGAAAAAGTATGGCGAAATCCTCGGTGGAAAATGTTTTAACTGTCATTAAAAAGTATTTAGGTGTAAGCCCCTATGATTATGATATACATCTAAATTTCCCGGGAGGAACACCTATTGATGGACCTTCCGCAGGCGTAAGTATAACAGTTGCCATTTATTCGGCTATTGTGAACATTCCTATAGATAACCAAGTGGCAATAACAGGCGAAGTATCAATTAGGGGCAAGGTTATGCCTGTAGGAGGAGTAGTGGCAAAAATAGAAGCCGCAAAAGCAGCCGGAGCGGGAAAGGTTATAATTCCAAAAGAAAACTATCAGGAAATGTTCAGCAACATGGATATCGAAATAATGCCTTTAGAGAATATCCAAGAGGTTATGGAGATTGCTTTAATAAAAGAAGCGGAGTCTAAAAAGAATCTGCCGACCATTACGGATGTTGGTTACTTAGCGGCTAAAAGCATTGCAAAAATAAATAATAATAACACAAACGTTACATCGGCACATAATTAATTACATATGTAATTCTGTAAAAAATATGTACGGAGACAGATAGGACGAGCATTATACACTCTGAAATAAGAGTTGATTAAAGAACTGTATAACTATATAATGAATTAGACATGGCGAAATACAAAGAATACCACATACGGGAGTGAATAATATGTCTGAAAATATAAAGAGTTTACCGCTTCTTCCTTTACGAGGTTTGAGTATTTTTCCTTATATGCTGCTTCATTTTGATGTGGGCAGGGAAAAATCCGTAAAGGCTTTAGAAGAAGCTATGATAAATGACCAAATGATTTTTCTTGTAACGCAAATCGATCCGACGACAGATATACCTACAAAAGAGGATTTTTATAAAGTAGGAACAATATCCAAAATAAAGCAGTTGCTCAAGCTTCCGGGGGATACTATAAGGGTTTTGGTGGAAGGTATCGCCAGGGCGGAGATAAAGTCTATTATATCAGAGGAACCCTATTTTGTTGTTGATGTAATAGAGTATACCGAGAGTATAAAAGAGGGGAATTTAGAAATTGAAGCATTAAGGCGTAGTGTTTCCGGCGCCTTTGAAGAGTATGTAAAATTGAATTCCCGAATCACTCCGGAGATTCTCATAACTATATCAAGTATTGAAGATATAGACAGATTTGCGGATATTGTAGCTTCAAATCTTACAGTTAAAATCGAACAAAAGCAAGAAATACTATCTCAATTTGATGTAAAAGCAAGACTGGAAAAGCTTTATTTTGTCTTGCTGAAGGAAATAGAAATATTAGAGCTTGAACGAAAGATTAATAACAGGGTCAGGAAACAAATAGATAAAACACAAAAAGAGTATTATCTTAGAGAACAAATAAAAGCCATGCAAAAAGAATTAGGAGATAAAGACAGTTTCGAAGAAGAGATTTTAGAATATGAAAATAAACTATCAAATCTGGTGTTGCCTGAAGAAGTAGTAAATAAGGTTAAAAAAGAAGTTGACAGACTTTCTAAATCATCACCCGCCTCACCGGAATCAGGTGTAATAAGGACATATTTGGACTGGATTTTTGATTTACCTTGGAATAATGAGACCGAGGATAATTTGGATATAAAGAATGCGAGAAAAATATTAGAAGAAGACCATTACGGATTAAAAAAGGTAAAGGAAAGAATACTTGAATATTTGGCTATAAGGAAATTAGCAAAAAATATGAAGGGGCCTATACTTTGCTTCGTGGGACCTCCTGGTGTAGGCAAGACCTCAGTGGCAAAATCTATTGCCAGAGCTATGGATAGAAAATTTGTACGTATGTCCTTGGGCGGCGTAAGGGATGAGGCAGAAATAAGAGGGCATAGAAGGACTTATATCGGTGCAATACCCGGTAGGATTATTTATTATATAAAACAGGCTGAAACTAAGAATCCAATATTTTTATTAGATGAAATAGATAAGATGAGCAGTGATTTTAGAGGGGACCCGGCTTCAGCTTTGTTGGAAGTTTTGGATTCGGAACAAAATATAGATTTTAGGGATCATTATTTAGAGCTACCATTCGACTTATCGAAGGTCATGTTTATAACTACCGCCAATACTGTTGATACCATACCTGCGGCACTTTTGGACAGGATGGAGGTAATCAATATCTATGGTTATACGGAGGAAGAAAAATATAATATAGCCTTGAAGCACCTGATACCAAAACAAATTGAAGAGCATTCAATTAAGAAAGAAAATATAATGATTTCTGAAAGTGCGGTTCGTACTGTCATCAATAGTTATACAAGAGAATCAGGTGTGAGAAATTTAGAAAGAGAATTAGCTAATATAATTAGAAAAGCCGCTACCGAAATGGTGGAAAAAGATAAGAAAAGAGTAAAGGTTAACCCTAATATTATTAATAAATATCTTGGAATACCGCGTTATAGATATGATGCGGCAAATTTGAAAAATGAAATAGGAGTAGCAACAGGCCTTGCATGGACACCTTTCGGCGGGGATACATTGTTTATAGAAGTTACAACTATGTCGGGCAGCGGTAAATTAGAGCTGACCGGGCATTTGGGAGATGTAATGAAAGAATCTGCGAAAGCCGGCCTCAGCTATATAAGATCGAAAGCTGAAAAGTTCAATATAGAGAAAGATATCAGTAAAAAGATTGATATCCATATTCACGTTCCTGAAGGGGCTACACCAAAGGACGGCCCTTCCGCGGGTATAACAATGGCTACTGCTCTTATATCGGCCCTATGCAACGTACCTATAAGAAAAGATGTTGCCATGACCGGTGAGATTACATTAAGGGGTAGGGTATTGCCTATAGGTGGTTTGAAAGAAAAAGTTTTGGCAGCTAAAAGGGCGGGAATTAAAAAGGTTATTATACCGAGGGAAAATGAAAAGGATATGGAGGAAATTCCATCAAATGTGAGAAAAGAATTTGAATTTGTGTTAGTGGATAACATGGATCAAGTATTGGAACATGCATTATTCAGAGGTGAGAAGAGTGATAATTAAAGACTGCAATTTCATCATATCTGCAGTCAGTCCTAACCAATATCCTGAAAGTGATTTACCGGAGATAGCTTTTGTGGGCAGATCCAATGTGGGAAAATCCTCTCTTATAAACTCGCTCTTAAGGAGGAAGAAGCTCGTTAAGGTCAGTTCAAATCCGGGAAAAACAAGGACAATTAATTTTTTCACAGTAAATGATGAAATCATGTTAGTAGATCTTCCGGGGTACGGCTATGCCGCCGTATCCAAGGAAGAAAAAATAAAGTGGGCGGATATGATTGAAACCTATCTGATTAAAAGGATAAATTTGAAATCTGTAATTTTATTGGTAGATATACGCCATAAGCCTACTTCCGACGATGAAATAATGTTTGATTTTATTAAGCATTATAATAAAAGTGTAATAGTCATAGCGACAAAATTGGACAAAATTAGTAAGAATATAATTCTAAAAAACACTATACTAATAAAAGATACGTTGGGAATGGATGATAATGATATATTTATTCCTTACTCTTCCGTGAACCATATAGGCAGGGATTTGTTATGGGATGAAATATTATTGAAGATTTAATTAAAGTTGGGAGAGGCAATTATTGGATATTACCCGCACGGTTGTTTTTATTTTTGTTTTTATAATTATTAACATTCCTATATTCGTGCAGTTATATAATGTTTTCTTGAAAAGATTTCAAAATTGGCAAGTAATTATCATATCGATTTTATATTGGGCCGGCGCTGTATTTACTGAAAATTTAGTTCCATTTATAGCTGTTATAATACTTATCTTATGTCATCATAGGAAAACTAGAGAGATTGATGACTTAAGAAGTATAAATATTTGGAGCTTCAATTGGAACTTTATATTTGGTATTGGTGTGTTAACCCTAATTATTAAAGTTGCTCTTACATTTGTAAATACAATTTATATAGTAATTCTTAATTATTTCATGGATTATGATATTAAACCGCAAAACGTTGTAACGGATTTTTATCATTCTAATTTCAACGTAAAGATAATCCTATTTTTTTTGATTGTAGTTTTTGCCCCTTTTGTAGAGGAGTATGTTTTCAGATATTATCTTTATGATAAGGTTTTTTTATCTTTTATGCCTACAGCCTATGCTTCTATACTTTCCGCCACAATATTTACAATAGCACATTATAA